>DATAGN010000289.1:0-13954 GCA_036263715.1 Ramlibacter sp. | reverse complement strand
GGCTGCCGCTGCACGTTGAGGATGATCGCCGGCTGCACGTTGGCCCAGGCACCCAGCTTGACGTTTTCCGCGCTCTCGACCACCTGCGCCACTTCGGACAGGCGGATTGGCGCGCCCGAGCGGAAGGCGACGATCAGGTTGGCGTAGTCCTTGGCGGTCAGCAGCTGGTCGTTGGAGTTGATGGTGTAAGCGCGCGTGGGCCCGTCGATGCTGCCCTTGGCCGCATTCGCATTGGCCGACCCGATGGTCGTGCGGATGTTTTCCAGGGTGAGCCCCAGCGAGGCGAGCGCGCGGTTGTCCGCCTGGATGCGCACGGCCGGCCGCTGCCCGCCTGCCAGGGTGACCAGGCCGACCCCGGTGACCTGGCTGATCTTGAGGGCGAGCCGCGTGTCCGCGATGTTGCGCACCTCGGTGAGGGGCAGCGTCGACGAGGTGATCGCCAGCGTGAGCACGGGGGCATCGGCCGGGTTCACCTTGGCGTAGATCGGCGGCGCCGGCAGGTCCGCCGGCAGCAAGGAACCGCCCGCGTTGATCGCGGCCTGCACCTGCTGCTCCGCGACGTCGAGCGCGAGGCCCAGGCCGAATTGCAGCGTGATGATGGACACGCCGGCGGCACTGCTGGAACTCATGCGCTGCAGGCCGGGCATCTGCCCGAACTGGCGCTCCAGCGGCGCGGTGACGGTCTGCGCCATCACTTCCGGGCTTGCGCCGGGGTAGAGCGTCTGCACCTGGATCGTCGGGTAGTCGACCTGCGGCAATGCGGACAAGGGCAGGAAGCGCAACCCGACCAGGCCGGCCAGCACGATGGCCAGCATCAGCAGCGAGGTGGCGACCGGCCGCAGGATGAAAGGGCGGGATGGGCTCATGGACCCTCACCCCGGCCCTCTCCCGGCGGGAGAGGGTGAGAAATGCGCCGCGCGGTAATCATCATTGGGCTGGTGCGCCGCCGCCTGCCTCGCGCGCCGCCTGGCGTTGCCGCCTGCGTTCTTCGCGCTGCTCGGGGGTGAGCTTCTGCCATTCCGCCATGCGCGCCGCACGTTCCTCGGGGCTCATGTTGGCGAAGCGCTCGCGCGCGGCCGGGTCGGGACCGGGGCCGCCGCCTGGGCGGCCCGCGCCGGGGCCACCGCCGGGGGCGGGAGCATTGGCGGTCGCGTTCGCGGCGGGCGCGGAGCCGGGGCGCCCTGCGGGAGCGGCGGCGGTGGCGGGAGCGTTCGCGCTGTCGCCGCGCCCCGACGCCTGCCCACCCGCGGACGGCGAGGGAGACGAGGATTGCGCCTGCCCTCCCCTGAACGGGGAGGGAGCGGACTGGGCCGCGGAGGCGCCGGGGAAAGCGTCGGGGGCGGCGGGCAGCGGCGCGGAGGCGCCGTCGCGCTGGCGCCGTCCGCCGCCAGCGCCACCACCCTGGCCACGGGGCGCATCACCCGGCAGCATCACGCGGGCGCCGTCGCGCAGGCGGTCGGCGCCCTCGGTGATCACGCGCTCGCCGATCTGCAGGCCGCTGACGACCTGCACGCGCTCGCCGAGCGGCTGGCCGCGCACCACTTGGCGCTGCTTGACCGTGCGGTCCTGCTGCAGGACGAACACGAACTCGCCGCTGCCGCTCTGGCGGATGGCGGTGACGGGGACGACCACCGCGTTCTGCAGCGTGCGCACCTGCAGCTGCACATTGACGAACTGGCTGGGAAAGAGCTGCTGCCGCGCGTTGTTGAAGCGCGCCTTGGCGCGCACGGTGCCGGTCTGCGTGTCCACCTGGTTGTCCAGCGAAGCGAACACCCCGGTGTCCAGCAGGTTCGTGCGCGTGCGGTCGTACGCCCGGACTTCCATGAAGGCGCCGGCGTTCTGCTGCAGCCAGGAGGCATGGTCCTGCGGCACCGCGAATTCCACGTCGATCGGCGACATCTTGGTGATCACCGCGATGCCGTTGGTATCGCCCGTGCTCACCTGGTTGCCCACGTCCACGTTGCGCAGGCCGACGCGGCCCTCGATCGGCGCGACCACGCGCGTGTACGACATGTTCAGCCGCGCCGTGCCCTCGTTGGCCTTGGAACTCACCACGGCCGCTTCGAGCTGGTTGACGGTGGCGCGCTGCGTGTCCACTTCCTGCCGCGCGATCGAGTCCTGCCGCAGCAGCGTCTCGAAGCGCTGCAGCGTCACGCGCGCCGCGGCCAGCTGCGCTTCGTCGCGCATGCGCTGGCCCACGGCCTGCTGCAAGGCCATCTCGTAGTTGCGCGCGTCGATCGTGGCCAGCAGCTGCCCCCGCTTGACGAACTGGCCTTCGGTGAAGAGCACCTGCGTGAGCACGCCGTTGACCTGCGGGCGCACGCGCACGGTCGCCTGCGGCGTGACGGTTCCCAGCGCTTCCATGTTGACCGGGATGTCGGCCGCTTCGGCCGTGGCGACGCCGACGGTCGTCGCAGCCCGTGCTCCGCCCCCGCCGCCGGCACCGCCCGGGCCACCCCCGCCACCGCCACCGCCCCCACCGGCACCACCGCCTGGGCCACCGGCGCCGCCACCGGGACGCCGCTGCATCGACGCCAGCTGCTCGGGACGCGTGAGGTCCCAGGCCAGCCAGGCCAGGCCGGCGGCGACCAGCACCGCGAACACGCTGCCGATGAGGGTGGCCCTGCGGCTCAGCTTGCGCTTGGGCTCGGATGAACCGGAGGATGGCTCGAGCGTTCCAGGGGGATCTGCGGGGCGTGACGGAGGGGGGGTGGGCATCTGTGTCCTTCTTGTTCCGACGCAATGCGGGCAAGTTCAGCAGGCGCAGAGGGTGCCTGCCGCTGCCTCATCTGGCGGACAGTGGGGGGCGCAAGCGCCTGTAGGCGCTTTTCTGCTGGCTGTATTTGCCTTGAAAGCTTGGTGCCTGGCCGTGTCGCCGGGATGTGCCGAATGTTGCGCTTGCGTGAAGTTGGCGCGAGCAGGGCTCAATGTCGAGCAGGCACCCGCCCTTCGGCGATGTAGATCCCCATCCAGGGATAGCCGCGCACCTGGAACGCGCTCAGCCGCCTGGCCAGCAGGGTCCAGGGCTGCTCCAGGCCGTCCATGCACGTCACGGAATACAGGGCCGCCGCCCACACGAACAGGTTGGTCGGCACCACCGCGGCGCCCGCTTCCACCAGCTCGATGCCGGTCCAGCCGTGGCGCGCGATGCGCTGCCGCGCGAGGGCCAGCATGTCCGGCGAGGGATCGATGCCCACGATGCGACCTTGCGCGCCGACCTTGTCCCGCAGCAGTTCGAAGCTCAGGCCGGTGCCGCAGCCGATGTCCAGCACGGTGGCGCCCGTTTCGGCCGCGAGCTGTGCGATGGCCTGGCGGCGCACCGGCTCGAAGGGCGCGAGCTCCAGGTCGTAGTGCGGCGCCCGCCGGCGGTACTGCACCAGCGAGCGGGATGGGTCGGGCCGCCGGCCGGGGCCGGGAGAAGTGGACATGGCCCGCCCGGGAGCTTCAGTGCGTGATCACGACCAGCACGCTGCAGGGTGCGTGCTCGATCAGGGCACCCGAGATGGAGCCGCGCCACCAGCGCGCCGCCCAGCTGTCCAGGTGCTTGTGGCCCACGACGATCAGGTCGGCGCCGATCTTGCGGGCGTACTTGCTGATCTCGTCGATGGCCTCGCCGGTGACCACTTCGCCGCGGGCGGTGAACCCCGCTTCGCTCAGGCGGCGCAGGCCGTCGTCCAGCACGGCCTGGTACTTGCGTTTTTCGCGCTCCTCGAGTTCGACGTCGTAGACGCCGCCTTCCAGGCCGACGAAGCTCATGGCCGACGGCATCACTGCCACCAGGTGCAGGTCGGACTGGCTCCAGCGCGAGATCTCACGGCAGTCCAGCAGTGCCTTCTGGCCCGCTTCGGAGCCGTCGTACGCGAGCAGGATCTTCTTGTACATCGCAACGCCCCCAAGACATGCCGTGGCCGGATGGCCTCGGCTGAGCCGGAGTATGGCGTGCAATTCGTGGCTTGGGCAATGCGTGCCGTCGTGCGCGACAGCGCGTTTTCCCCTAGCAGGAGATGAGCGACGGCAGCACGCCGGTGGCGAAATGTTCGTCGGCGACGTCGGCAAGGCGATCGAACACGGAGTCCAGGGTCGGCACGGTGGCGCCGAACAGCGCGCGCAGCACGCCGGGGTCCTCGAACAGTCCGTGCACATAGACGCCCAGCACGTTGCCCTTCTCGTTCTGCCAACCCAGGCCATCCTGGAGCGCGCGGCGCCCGTGCGCCATGCCCGCGTGCTGCATCGTCACGCCATGGTGGATCTCATAGGCGTCCAGTGCCAGGCGCGACAAGGCGGACCACGGTGGCAGCAGCGGCTCGAAGGCCACGCGCGTGCGGTGCACGGTCTTCGTGCGTTCGAAACGCGTGACCAGCGGCAGCAGCCCCAGCCCCGGCGCGTTGCCGGCCAAGTCGTCGGGATCCACCAGCGCTTCGCCCAGCATCTGCAGGCCGCCGCAGACACCGAGCACCTGGCCACCCGCCTGGGCGAAGTCCGCGATCGCGCGGTCCAGGCCCTGCGCCCGCAGCCACTGCAGGTCCGCCGGCGTGTTCTTGGAGCCCGCAAGGATCACCCAGTCGGCACCTCGCAGCTGCGCGGGCGTGCGCACCCAGCGCAGCGCAACGCCCGGAATGTTGGCCAGCGGCTGGAACTCGTCCAGGTTGCTGATGCGGGGATAGGCGACGACGGCGATCGTCAGGCGCACCTCGCCGCCTGCGCGTGCAACGTCATGGAACACGCCGTCTTCTTCCGGCAGGCCGTGCTGCCACACCATCGGCAGCGTGGCCACGGTGGGCACGCCGGTCAGCCGCTGCAGTTGCTCCGGCCCCGGCGCGAGCAAGCCGGGGTCCCCGCGAAAGCGGTTCAGGACGAAGCCGCGCAGCAGCGCACGTTCCTCCGGCCCCAGCAGCGCCCAGGTTCCGTACAGGTGCGCAAAAGCGCCGCCGCGGTCGATGTCGGTCACCAGCAGGCAGCGCGCCTGGGCATGGCGGGCCACCTGCAGGTTCACGAAATCGCTCTCGCGCAGGTTGATCTCGGCAGGCGACCCCGCACCCTCGATGACGACGACGTCGTTCTCCACCCGCAGTTCATCGAGCGCGTCGCGGGCCACCGGCCACAGGTGCGCGCTTCGCTCGCGCCAGGCGACCGCGGCCAGCGCCGCATCGACCCGTCCGCGCACGACCACCTGGCTGCGCGTGTCGCTCTCCGGCTTGAGCAGCACCGGGTTCATGCGCACGTCCGGCGGCACGCGCGCGGCGAGCGCCTGGGAGTACTGCGCGCTGCCGATCTCGCCTTCGCCGCCTTCGGGCGTGGCGACCACGCGTGCGTTGTTGCTCATGTTCTGCGCCTTGAAGGGCGCGACCTCCAGCCCCTGGCGCGCGTACCAGCGGCACAGGGCCGTGGCCAGCCAGCTCTTGCCGGCGCCGCTGCTGGTGCCCAGCACCATCACGCACGCGGCTTTCACGAAGCTTCCTTCGGCAGCACGGCCCAGCGGCCGGCCACGGCGTGCACCTGCACGCGCTGGTCGAACACGGCTTCGACGGCCCGGTGGGTCGCGGCGTCGGTGGTCGGGCCGAAGTGCGCGACCTCGCCCGCGCGCAGCAGCAGGAGGTCGTCCGCGTGCAGGGCCAGGCCGATCTCGTGCAGCACGCTCACCGCGGTGCCGCCGCGCGCCACGTGCCGGCGCACGAGCGCCAGCCAGTCGGCCTGGTGCGGCGGATCCAGGTGCGACAGCGGCTCGTCCATGAGCAGGATCGGCGCCTGCACGGCCAGTGCTCGCGCCAGCAGCACGCGCTGGCGCTCGCCACCGGAGAGACTGCCCAGCGCGCGCTCGCGCCAGTCCCAGCTCTGGGTCTCCTGCATCGCCGCTTGCACGGCGACGTGATCCTCGACGCCCGGCACGCCCAGCCAGTGCTGGTGCGGCAGGCGACCCAGCATCACGACGTCGCGGGCCAGCAGGTCCTCGGCGCCCGATTCGGCCTGTCCCAGCCACGCGATCGTCCGCGCGCGCTCGCGCGTCGACCACGCCGCGGCGGGACGCCCGAGGAGCTCGATACGGCCGCCCGCCGGCAGCAATTGCGCCAAGGCCTTGAGCAGCGTCGTCTTGCCCGCACCGTTGGGGCCCGCGACGGCCGTCCAGCGTCCGGAGGCGATGCGCAGGTCCAGGCCATGCAGCACCTCGCGGCCGCCCAGCGCGACGCGCAGCGCCTGGCATTCGAACGCGAAGCTCACAGCCGCCTCCGCTGCATGAGGGCGAGCAGGTACACGCCGCCGAGGATGGCCGTGACCACGCCCACCGGCATCTCGCGCGGCGCGAGCAGCCAGCGCGCGAGGATGTCGGCTGCGAGCAGCAGCACGCCCCCGGCGAGCGCGGACAGCGGGATCAGCCCGCGGTAGGTCGGCTTGGACAAGGCGCGCACCAGGTGCGGCGCCATCAACCCGATGAAGGCCACCAGCCCCACGTGGGCCACGGCCGCACCCGTCGCGAGCGCCATGGCCGCCACCAGCACCAGGCGCACGGGACCGACGGCCACGCCGAGGCTGCTGGCGGTGGTCTCGCCGAGCGCCAGTGCATCGAGCGCGCGGCTGAAGAGGACGGCGAGCAGCCCCGCCGCCACCAGCACCAGCGCCAGCAAGGCCGTGGACTGCCAGCCCAGGAAACCGGTGGTCCCGAGCAGGAAGGCCTGCATGGTGCGCAGCAGCTCCGGTTGCAGGAACATGGCCAGCGCGGCGAGCGCCCCGAACACCATGCCGACGATCACGCCGGCGAGCAGCAGCCGCGCGGTCTGCTGCACGCCGCGCGCGAGCACCAAGGTCAGGCTCACCGCCAGCAAGGCGCCCAGGAACGCCGCGCCGGTGAGCCCCACGCGTGCGCCCCAGCCGGCGATCGTGCTCGGTGCGGCGCCCAGCACCATCAGCAGCACCGCCACGCCGAAGGCACCGCCGGTGGCGCTGCCCAGGAGGTACGGGTCGGCCAGCGGATTGCGAAACAGGCCCTGCGCCACGGCGCCTGCCATGCCGAGCAAGGCGCCTGCCGCCCAGGCGCCCAGCGTGCGCGGCAGCCGGATCTCCCACAGGATGGTGAGGCCGGCGCCGGTCTCGTCCAGGAGCGGCTCCCAGCCCATGCTGCCGACGGCGACGCCCACGGCCAGCAGCAAGGCGCTGGCCGCGGCCAGGGCAGCCGCGAGCGATGCGGGTGCGTGCCCCCTGCCCGTCACTGCGCGACGCCCCGGATCTCGCCCTTGAGGCACCGCACCATCAGGTGCGCGGCTTCGGCCATGCGCGGGCCCGCGCGCACGAGCACGTCGCCTTGCGCGCGCGTGAAGTTGCAGATGCGGTTGCCGCGCACCGCCTTCATGCGCTGCCAGCCCGGGCGCGTGTCGAGGCGCGAGACCGGCTCGTCCTCGGCCAGCATGATCACGTCCGGGTCGGCCCGCACCACGAATTCGGGGTTCAGGCGCGGAAAGGGCCCCAGCGCCGCCGGGACGATGTTGCGCACGCCCAGGCGCGCCAGCAACTCGCCGATGAAGGATGCCTCGCCGGCGGCATAGGGCGCGGTGCTCACTTCGAAGTACACGCGGGTGCCGCGCAGCGAGGGCGGCAGTTCGCGCGCGGCGGCGGCCAACCCTTGCTCGATGTCGCGCCACACCGCCTGCCCATCGCGGGCGGCGAGCACCGGGCCCAGCGCCGCCAGGACCCGCCGCACGTCGGCAAAGGTGCGCGGCTCCAGGGCCACCACCTTGATGCCCAGCGTGCGCAAGCGGTCCAGCGCGCGCGACGACGTCGGCACCAGCACGAGGTCGGGCTTCAGCGCGAGGATGCTCTCGACCCGCGCGTCTTCCAGGCCACCGACATGGGGCAGCGACTTCACGGACGGCGGATGGTTGGAATAGTCGTCGACGCCGACCAGCCGCTCGCACGCGCCGAGGGCGCAGACGGATTCGGTGAGCGAGGGCAGCAGGGAGACGATGCGCTGCGGCGGCGCGGGGAAGTGGGTGGTGGTGGCGAGGTCGTCGGTGATCTGGAGGGCGTTGGCGAGCAGGCAAAACGTGCCGAGGAGCGCCCCCACCCCGGCCCTCCCCCAGCGGCGGAGGGAGAACGAGAAACTACCCATGCGAACGGCTCCAATCGAGCACGATGCGATGGAGCTGCTCCACGCCATCCGTCAGTGCCGCCGGCCCCGGTTGCAGGATGTCGGCGGACTTGATCTCGAACACCTGCGCGTCGCGCACCGCCGGCACTTCGGACCAGCCGGTGCGCTGCGCGACTTTCTCCGGGCGGAACTTCTTGCCGCACCAGGACCCGATGACGATGTCCGGCTGGCGCCGCACGATCTCCGTCGGGTCCGCCACGATGCGGTCCTTGCCCAGCGACTGCGCCGCCAATTCCGGGAAGATGTCGTCGCCGCCGGCGATGCCCACCAGCTCGGAGACCCAGCGGATACCGCTGATGGGCGGCTCGTCCCATTCCTCGAAGAACACGCGCGGGCGGCGCGGCAAGGCGCGGCCGGTGGCCTCGATCTCCAGCAGGCGCGAGCGCATCGCCTCCAGCCGGCGCAGGCCGTCGTCGGCGCGGCCCACCATCGCCGCCACCTGGTACAGCATCGCGAAGATCTCCTCCACGCTGCGCTGGTTGAAGATGGTCACCTGCACGCCGCGCTTGACGAGTTCCGAAGCGATGTCCGCCTGCAGGTCCGAGAAGCCGAAGACGCAGTCCGGCTCCAGCTCCAGGATGCGGTCGATCTTGGCGGACAGGAAGGCGCTCACCTTCGGCTTTTCCTCGCGCGCGCGCCGCGGCCGCACGGTGTAGCCGGAGATGCCGACGATGCGCGCCTCCTCCCCCAGCAGGTACAGCCATTCCGTCGTCTCCTCCGTGAGGCAGACGATGCGTTGCGGGCCGCGCGGAATGGCGATGCGGGTCACGTCAGAACTGCACGCGGGCGGACACGTAGAACTGCCGGCCCGCTTCCGGATAAAGGCCATTGGTGACGCCCGCCGCGCACTGGAAGGCCTGCGTGTAGAACTTGCGGTCGAACAGGTTCGTCACGCCCAAGGCGAGCTCGGCGTTGCGGTGGAACTGCCAGGCATAGCGCGCGTCGGCGGTGGTGTACGAAGGCATGCTGCAGCGGTTGGCGAAGTCCGGATGCTGCGACGATACCCAGTTCACGCCGCCCGTGAGGCGCTGGCCGGCCACGGGCGTGAAGTCCGCGCGCACGGCGGCGCTGCGCCGGGGCACCAGCGGCACGTCGTTGCCGGCGTAGGGGCCGGCGCGGAAGGTCGCTTCCCGCAGCGCCAGGTTGGCGCGCAGGCCCAGCGCTGCCGTCACCTTGTGCGACCAGTCGATCTCCAGCCCCTGCCGGCGCGTCGGGTCGAAGTTGATGTTGGCGCCGTTGAAGCCGAAGGGGCTGCTGGGGCCGATCGCATTCGGGTCGTAGCCGATCTCGTCGGTCAGGCGGCTGCTGTAAAGGCGCGCCTCGACATTGCCGCTGTCGTAGTTCCAGCGCGTGCCGAGTTCGAGGTCGCGCGAGTTCTGCGGCCGCAGGTCGATGCCGGGCGTGGTGAGGTTGAATTCGTCCACGTTCGCCAGCCGGTAGCTGCGGCCGATGCGCGCATACCCGGTCCAGCCTTGCGCGAAGGGATGGCTGATGCCCAGTTCCCACGCGTGTTCGCGGTCGCCGATGCGGGTGCCCGGCGGCGTGTCGTTGTCCTTGCGGATCCTGTCGGTGCGCGCGCCGAGCGACAGGCGCGTGCCGCCGGCCAGGATGAGGTCGTCTTTGGCGTAGAAGGCGGTGGAGCGCTGCGTCGCCGCCGAGCCGAAGCGGCCGAAGACCTGCCGCCGCCACTCGTTGCGGTCGGCGCCGAACACGAGGATGTTCTTCGTGCTGCCGAAGCTTGCCTCCTTGCGCGCGCGCAGGCCGTACGTGTCGGCCTCGACGTCGTAGTCGAAGCTGGTGGCGCCGAAGGGCGACACGTTCAGGCTGCGCAGTTCCTTGTCGCGCCGCCCGGCATCGAAGGCGAGTTCCCAGCCGCCGACGTCCGCACGCGCGAACACCGAAGCCAGGTCGTTGCGGATGGTTGCCCAGTCGTTGGGCGTGGTGCTCTGGCGCGGATCGCGTTCGTACTGCGCCGCCGACAGCGCCCCGGGCAGGCGCGCGTCCAGGCGGTCGTGCGACACGCGCGCGCCGAAGCGCAGCCAGGTGTTGCCCCACTGGCCGGTCACGGACTCTCCCCGCACGTCGGAGGCGGAATTCACGCGCTCGCCGTCGGTGCTGCGCCGGAAGATGTTGCCATCCAGGCTGAACCCATTGCCGAAGCTGCCCGTGGCGCTGGCGCGGAAGTCTCGCAGGCGGTTCGATCCGACGGCGCCGTACACGGTGCCGCCGGTGGCGGGCTGGCGTCCCGCGCCGGCCTTGGTGGTGATCACGATGACGCCGCCGGTGGCGCCCTCGCCGTACAGCACGGCGCCGCTGCCGCGCAGCACTTCGATGCGCTCGATGGATTCGATCGGGATGCCCGCGAGGCGCGGCGCGGTGAGGTCCTGCTCGGACAGGCGGATGCCATCGAGCACGACGACCTGGTTGTTGTCGGCGGTGGTGCCGAAGCCGCGCAGGTCCAGCGTGTACTCGTTGCCGCCGAAGAAGTCCTGCCGTCCCACCACGCCGAGCACGCGCATGATCGCCTCGGTGACGTTGGTCGCGCCGGTGGCGCGGATCTCGTCGGCGGTGATCACGCTCACGCCGAGCGGCAGCGATGCCAGCGGCTCGGCGAAGCGCGTCGCGGTGACGCGCGTCTCCGGCAAGGTGCGCGTCTGCGCATGGGTGGAGGACAGGGAGAGCGCGGCGGCGGCCGCCAGCAGGCAGGCGCGTGCGCGCGGGGGTTGCACAGTCGTTGTCATGGGATGAAGAAAAACCAGCTGCATGCCCACGCCGGCTTCCCCGCCGGCGCACTGGGCGATCACGGGCGCGCGCACGCACGCGCACCCACCTCGTTGGCCGGTATCCGGGCTGGCGGAAGGACGTCCATCGCCTTCCCAGGACTGCTGTTTCAGGCAGTCCCAGTGGCTTGCGTGATCGACGTTGTGCGTTGAACAGGCTGTCGCCCCTCCAACACACCTCCGCTTACCGTTGCGGGGGCAGCGCAGGTTGGCCCGGCGCACCGCGTGCGCGGCGCAGGGCTCCCTGCTTCCCGTTGAACTGCGGCATGCGAACCACACCGCGAGCACCAACGCGGCAATTCTAAGGCGTCGCCAGTGACAAAACCCTACAATTCGCCGCATGGCCACTGGCTCCCAGATCGACCCTCTCGTCGAACGCGTCGAGCGTCTGCTCGTTCGCTATGAGGAGCTGCAGCGCACCAATGCGCTGCTGGTGGAACAGGTGGAACAACTCACGCAGGAACGCGACTCGCTCAAGTCGCGCCTGTCCGCGGCCCGCGCGCGTGTCGACGCGCTGCTGGAACGCCTGCCCGACCTCAACACCCCCGCATGAAGCAGCTGGAAGTCCAGATCATGGGCCAGAGCTACCTGCTCGGGTGCCCCGAAGGCGGCGAACAGCGCCTGCTCGAAGCCGTGGAGAAGGTCGACACGGCGATGTGCAAGATCCGCGATGCGGGCAAGGTCAAGGCCCGCGATCGCATCGCGGTGCTCGCCGCCTTGAACCTCGCGTTCGACGTGACGGACCGGCCGGTCGCGCAGCCGCTGCACGCATCGAGCTTCGCCAGCAACGACGCCACGCTCACCGGCGTGAAGAATCTCGCGGAAGACGTGCGGATCGCGCAGCTGATGGTGCGGCTCGATCAGGCGCTCGGGGACGACGGGCGACTGCTCTGACAGTGCGTGCGTCGGGGTGCGGCTGCGCGCTTACCCCGACCTACGAAGAGACGCTGCGTGGTTGAGCTAGCGTGACGAAAGTCAAGACCGCGCGTCTTTCACAGG
Organism: Ramlibacter sp.; assembly: GCA_036263715.1. Classification (GTDB taxonomy): domain Bacteria; phylum Pseudomonadota; class Gammaproteobacteria; order Burkholderiales; family Burkholderiaceae_C; genus Ramlibacter. The sequence goes on along the minus strand of DATAGN010000289.1, from coordinate 2,038 downwards.
CTTCACCGATCCTTTGCGCCACGCGCGCGAAATGCGTCCTAGAATGGCTTCGTCTGCAGTGCATTTCGGGCTTTATATTTCCTTGAACCAATGCTCATTGAGCAAGGGCTTGGAACATCGCCTGGTGAGCGTGATCATCTCGCGTCAGATGAACCCAACGCCAGCGCTGACCTCGCCCACCTGAACCCCGGTTCAGGATGCGGTCCGGGGGCACTCGCAGACACCAATTCAGTCACTCTGAAAAGTCGCAAGCGACTTTTCAGAGTGGTGTTTGATCAGTGTGACGAAGCCCGGCGAAGCCGGGCTTCGTCACATGAGGGACCGTGCTCCATCTTATTGCGCACGGTCCACGGGCCGCTAGCGGTGAGGGACTACCCGTCGATCGTCACGCGCGGACTCCGTGGGGCCTTGTAGGTCGGGGTGAGCGCGCAGCCGAACCCCGACGCCGCGTGTCAGCGACAATCGCCCGTTTGCCGCCGCCCCCATGTCGCTGCTCGACCCCTTCCTGATCGTCGCCCTGCTCCTCGTCGGGGTCGGCACCGGCTTCGTCGCCGGACTGCTCGGGATCGGCGGGGCCATGGTCATGGTGCCTTCGCTCACCTGGATCCTCACGCACCGCGGATTTCCCGAGCAGTACACCGTGAAGATGGCGGTGGCCACCTCGCTGGCCACCATTGCGTTCACGTCGATTTCCTCCATGCGCGCACACCACCAGCGTGGCGCCGTGCTGTGGCCCGTGGTCAAGGTGCTCGCGCCGGGCATCCTGCTCGGCGCGGCGGTCGGCGCGCAGATCGCGCACCTGCTGCCCACCAAGGTGCTGGGCGTGCTGTTCGCCCTGTTCATCTCGTTCTCGGCGACGCAGATGCTGCTCAATCGCAAGCCCAAGCCCAGCCGCACCCTGCCCGGGCCGCTGGCCACCTTCGGCGTGGGCAATGCGATCGGCGTGCTGTCGGCGCTCACCGGTGCCGGGGGCGCCTTCGTGTCCGTGCCTTTCATGACCTGGTGCAACGTGAAGATCCACCAGGCGGTGGGCACGTCGTCGGCGCTCGGCTTCCCGATCGCGATCGCCGGGACCGTCGGCTACGTCTACGCGGGATTGGGGCTGCCGCAGATGCCGCCGGGCTCCGTGGGCTACCTGTACCTTCCGGGACTCGTCATCATTTCGGCTGCGAGCATGATGCTCGCGCCGGTGGGCGCCCGCACCGCGCACCGCATGGACATCCGCCCGCTGCAGAAGGTGTTCGCCGTCGTGCTGTATTGCCTGGCGGCCTATTTCCTCCTGCGCTGAGCCCCCTCGAACAAGGAGAAGCATCATCGCCCGCATCGCCTTCATCGGCCAACAGGAATTCGGCAAGGCCGTCCTGGATGCCTTCATCGCCCGCGGCGACACGATCGTCGGCGTGTTCTGCGAACCGGACAAGCCCGGCGCCCGGCCCGACGCGCTGCGGGTGGACGCCGAGGCCAAGGGCCTGCGCGTCTTCAGCTTCCCCAGCCTGCGCGGACCGGACGCCGAAGCCGCCATGCGATCGCTCGACGCCGACATCGGCATCATGGCCTACGTGCTGCAGTTCGCGCCGCAGTCGCTGGTGAACATCCCGAAGCACGGCACCATCCAGTACCACCCTTCCCTGCTGCCGAAGCACCGGGGGCCTTCGTCCATCAGCTGGCCGATCGCCACCGGCGCGCGCGAGACGGGCCTCACGATCTTCCGCCCCACCGACGGACTCGACGAGGGGCCCATCATCCTGCAGAAGACCTGCACCATCGGCCCCAACGAGACGCTGGGCGACGTGTACTTCAACAAGCTGTTCCCCGCCGGCGTGCAGGCGCTGCTGGAGGCGACCGACCTCGTGCTGGCCGGCCGGCACGAGGAGAGGGTGCAGGACGAGCGCCACGCCACCTACGAAGGCTGGATGACCGACGAAGAGGCGGAGGTCCACTGGCCGGGCCACGTCGACACCATCTTCAACCTGATCCGAGCGTGCAACCCGGCGCCGGGCGCGTGGATGATGCTCGATGGCCAGAAGGTGCGCCTGTA
>DATAGN010000288.1:0-2362 GCA_036263715.1 Ramlibacter sp. | reverse complement strand
TAGGTGGATTCGCGCCGGGCGGCGCCGGAGTTTCGGATTCGCACGCTGGTCATCTGCTCCAGCTTGGCCTGCAGGGCCTCGAGCGCGAAGCGGTGCTGCCGCCACAGCGCCATGAAGCGCTTGTCGTGCTCGGACTCCAGCCAGTGTTCGGGGTCGCGCAGCCACAGCGACTGCTGCGTGCTGAGGAAGTTGATCAGGCGGTTGTGCACGCCGACCAGTTCGGCCATGTCGCCGGCCAGTTCCGGAAACCACGCGAGCCGGATGGTGCAGGCCTGGTCCAGGGCAGCGGCCGCCTCCGGCCCTTCACCCTGGAAGACGGCGGCGAGCCGCTGCGCGCACACCCACTCGGAGTAACGCTGGAGCGCTTCCAGCAGGTGGTGCGCCTGGATCCGCTGCAGGTCGTGGCGGCGCTTGTAGCGCGCGAGCAGCCAGCTCAGGGCGCCGATCAGCACCAGCGCTGCGGCGAAACAGGCGGCCAGGTAGGTCGTCGTGTCCATGGGGCGGGTTCCGATCAGGCGGCGCGCCGCACACGGCTCGTCTTGGCGGGGGCCTTCCTGGCGGCGGACTTGCGGGCCGGCGCAGCGGCGGCGGCGCGCTCCTTCTTCGGCGCGGCCTTCTTCGCCTCGGCGGCCTTGTGCACGGTCTTGTGCACGGTCTTGTGCACGGTCCCGCCGGCGCCGCCCCGCAGGCTGCGCCGCAGCAGGTCGGTCAGGTCGATCACGTCGGCGCCGCCCTGGGCTTCCGGCGCTTCCTCCAGCGGCTCCACGGTGGCGGATTCGCCGGCCTTGGCCTTGGCTTCCACCAGGTGCATCACGGCATCGCGGAATTCGTCGCGGAACTGCTGCGCGCTCCAGTGGCCGCTCATGTCCTCGATCAGCTGCCTGGCCATCTTCATCTCGGCGTCGCGGATGCCGGCCTTCTTGCCCTCGGGGGGCAGCTGCAGGCCTTCCCAGGAGCGGATCTCGCCGCCCCAGCGCACCAGGTTCAGCACCAGTGCCGGCCCGCAGGGCAGGACCACGGCCAGGTGCTGCTTGCTGCGGATCACCACCCGGCCGAGCGCCGCCTTGCCGGTGTCCTTCAAGGCTTCCCGCAGCAACGCGTACACCTTCTCGCCCTTGTTGATCGGCGCGGTGTAGTAAGGCTTCTCCAGGTAGACGAAGGGCACCTCGTTGACGTCGACGAAGGCCTCGATCTCGATGGTCTGGGTGGTGCGCGGGTAGGCTTCCTCGATCTCTTCGGGCGTCAGCACGACGTAGTTGCCCTTGGTGTATTCGATGCCCTTGACGACGTCGTCCTTGTCGATCTCCCGGCCGGTGCGCTTGTTCACCCGCTTGTAGCCCACGGGGTCCATCGTGCGCTTGTCGAGCCAGTCGAAGTCGAGGTCGCTCTCCTCGGTGGCCGAGTAGAGCCCGATCGGGATGTGCACCAGGCCGAATGTGATGGCCCCTTTCCACAGCGAGCGCGTGGAGGTCTTGGCCATGCCTTTGGTATCTGCCATTGAGAAAATGTCTGCGGATGTTTCCGGCAGTTTGCGAAGCTGCGCAGCCGTGACCTGTCGGACGCGCCCCGCGCGTCCTGTAGGACGGCGCGTCAGGAGAAAAGACGATTCAGTGCGCGGAGGCGACGCGCGCTTCGGGCGCGAGCTGCTCGGCCCGCTGGCCCCAGCGGCGCGCCAGGCGGGTGAAGCTGGCGCGGCAACCGCTGTCGAAGCAGTCCTGCCGGGAGAGCGTCTCGAAGTTGCGCGCGATGCGGCGCGCCAGCAGGTAGCGGTGCGCCGGTGCGGGGGTCTGCATGAAGGCCGTCATCAGGGACAGCGTGGCGACCCACAAGGCGCGATTGGCCTGCGCAAGCTGCACCGCCGGCGAAGCTTGCGCTTGCGCCGGCGGCGTTGGCAGTGTGACCGGGGAGGGCGCCTTCGAGGCGTCTGCGGACGGCATGGAGCCATCCTAGGTGCCTCGGCCGGGGGGACCTGTCAGTCCCCGGTTCCAGCCGCGGACCGCCTCGTCCTACGCCCGGTGGAGATCAGGCGCGGGGAGCGTCGCTGCCGTTGGCGGCCGTGGCGCGGGCGTGGCGCTTCTTGCCGGCGGCGCGGGCTTCCTCGCTGGTGAATTCGTGCGCGTGGCCGCTCTGGTGGGCCGCACGGCCGCCCAGGCTGGCGATCTCGCGTTGGCGCTGCGGGTCCATTGCAGCGAAGCCGCGCAGGGACTTCTTGGGGGCGGGCTTGACGTTGTCGGTGTCGTGGGCGGTCTGGGAATCCATGGGGTCCTCGTCTAGGTTGGTCTGCGAACATTTGGGCAGGCGCCCGGTGTCCTGGGGGTGCGCTGCCGTCAGGTTGGGCGTCAGGTCAACGCAACGGCAGAGT
>DATAGN010000287.1:0-2764 GCA_036263715.1 Ramlibacter sp. | reverse complement strand
CGCTGCCGGCGGTGACGAGGCGGCTGGCGAGGCCGCCGCGGGAGCCGAAGGCGAGCCGGCGGCGGAAGCCGCACCGGCGCCCGCGCCGGCGCAGCCTCCGCGCAAGCCGGTCGTGGCCATGCGCGGCGACGATCGACCTGGCGCGCGACGGCCGGAGGTCGCGGCGAGCGCGCGCGGTGGCAAGTTCGATTCCCGCCGGCCGGGGCCGGGTGGGCGCGACGCCCGCGGCAACGACCGTGGCGGCCCGGGCGGCTTTCGCGGTGGTGATTTCCGTGGCGGCGACCGCGACCGCGAGGACCGGGGCCCGCGCCTGGGCGATGCGGCCTTCCGCGCGCAGCGCGAGGCCCTGGAGCACGCGCAGGCCGCCCTGCGCAAGCTGGCGGCGCAGGCGCATGGCGAAGCGCTCACGCAGCTGATGACCGCGTGGGAGCAGCGGGATGCCGAACAGCTTCCGAGCCACCAGGAACTGGGCAAGGTGGTGAGCCCGCAGGTGCGGCAAGGCTGGACGCAGGCCCTGGGCAAGGCGCCCTCGGGCGATGCGGCCCAGACGCTGCTGCGCCTGGAGATTGCCGCCGACGTGCCGACGCCGGCGGACCAGATCACGGCGCGGCGCCAGCTGCAGCTGACGCTGCTGACGCGCCGCAACGAGGCTTCGCCGCAGGAGACCTGGGGTGCGGACGTGGCGAAGGTGCTGGCGACCGCTTACGACGCGAATGCCGCGCGGCGCTTGCAGAATGCGTTGAAGGCGTTGTTGCGCAGGTGAGGGGGCGCGTCGGGGTTCGGCGCGCAGCGCGCTCACCCCGACCTACGGGGTGCTACCGGATGCTTTCGGTCCCGTACGTTGGGTTGCGCGAACGCGCACCCCAACACCGAACCCGCACCTGTTGGGGTCGCTGCGCGAACCCAACCTACGAACGACCAACCGTAGGTCGGGGTGAGCGCGCGCAGCGCCGAACCCCGACGCCTACTTCGCCGGCGCGTAGAACCCGTCGAACAAGGCCGTCAACTCGGGAAACTCGGCGACGAATCGCGCGCGGTTCACGAAATACGCCTCGCAGGCCACCGCGAAGAACTCGTCGATCGCGCTGGCGCCATAGTCGTCCAGCCACGGCGGCGCGCCGCCGAAGCGCTCGGCCACCACCACCTGCTCGCGAAAGCGCTCGAACTCGCGTGTCATCACCTCCAGCCACTGCCGCCGCGCCGCGCGTGAGCGCAGCGGCGGGCAGCCGTCCGGCTCGCCATCGCGCAGGTCGATCTTGTGCACGAACTCGTGGATGACGACATTGAAGCCGGTGTCCGCGGTGACGCCGGCCTGCGCCACGTCGCGCCAGTTCAGCATCACCGGCCCGCCGTCCATGGCCTCGCCGGCCAGCACCTCGTCCCAGTCGTGCACGATGCCGGTCTCGTCCACTTCGCTGCGGCGCGCGACCACTTCGTCCGGATGCACCACGATGCCGACGAAGCCGTCGTACCAGTGCAGCCCGAGGTTCAGCACGGGCAGCACCGCCTGCGCGGCGATCGCCAGCGCGATCTCGTCGGTGACCACCAGGCCGCCGGCGCCGGTGAACTCCTTGCGTACCAGGAACTCGGCGCTCAGCTCCCGCAGCCGCGCGACGTCGTCCGCGGGGCGCTCGGCGAGGAAGGGATAGCGGTGCAGCGTGGATTGCCACAGTGCGTCGGGCAGGGCGGGCGCGCTGCGGCGCCGGAACCAGCCGAACATCAGGCCAGCGGCACGCGTTCGGCGTGGCCGTCCACGTGCAGGCGCAGCGTCTCCATGCGCGGCGGCACGGCGTCGGCGTCCCAGTCGGTCAGCACGATGCGCAGGTGCTTGGCGCCCAGTGCATATTCGCCCGGCCGGTGCGTGTGGCCGTGCACCAGCACCGTGGCGTCCGCGGCATCCAGCCAGGACAGCGCCGCGGCCGTGTCGACGTCGGCGTACTCGCGCCCGGAGCGCTTCATCTCCTCGCTTTCGGCGCGCATGGCGCGCGCGATCGCCTGCCGCCGCTGCAGCGGCTGCGCAAGGAAGGCGCGCTGCCACTCCGGGTCGCGCACCTGCGCGCGAAAGGCCAGGTATTCGGTGTCCCCGACGCACAGCGCGTCGCCGTGCGACAGCAGCCAGCGCTGCGGCCCGAAGCCGAACACGGTGGGGTCCTGCAGGATGGTCAGGCCCACGGAGGCCGCGAGGCCGGGGCCCACCAGGAAGTCGCGGTTGCCCGCCAGGAAGAAGAGGGGCCGCTCCTGCGCGGCGTCGCGCAGGATGCCGGCGCAGTCCTGCTCGAAGCCGGAGACTTCGGCGACGTCATCGCCCACCCAGGCCTCGAACAGGTCGCCGAGCAGGAAGATGGCATCGGCCTGCGTTTCGGCCAGGTAGCGCTTCCACGCCTGCCAGGTCGTGGCGACGCTCGCCTGCAGGTGCAGGTCCGAGATGCATTCGACGGTGCGCCAGTGCGGCGCGGCCTGCAGTTCCTGCGCCTGCGGTGCAGGTGGCAGGGCCATGGCCGTCAGACCACGACCGCCTTTTCGATCACGACGTCCGTCTTCGGCACGTCGCCATGGCCGCTGCGGTTGCCCGTGGCCACTTTCGCGAGGCGATCGACGACGTCCTGGCCGGACACGACCTTGCCGAACACCGCATAGCCCCAGCCCTGCGGCGTGGGCGACTTGTGGTTCAGGAAGTCGTTGTCCGCGACGTTGATGAAGAACTGCGCCGATGCGGAGTGCGGTGCGCTCGTACGGGCCATGGCCACGGTGTAGCGGTCGTTCT
>DATAGN010000286.1:0-26088 GCA_036263715.1 Ramlibacter sp. | reverse complement strand
CGCTGCGCACGCCGGTGGCGCTGGACTGCATCGCCGCCATCGCCGCCGAAGTGCCGGACGCGGTGGTCGGCGCCGGCACCGTGCGCAGCGCGGCCGACGCGCAGGCGGCGGTGCGCGCGGGCGCGCGTTTCGCGGTGAGTCCGGGCTACACGGCCTCGATCGGCCGTGCCTGCAAGGACCTGGGCCTGTCGCTGCTGCCGGGCGTGGCCACGGGCAGCGAGGTGCTGCTGGCGCAGGAGGAGGGCCATGCGGACCTGAAGTTCTTTCCCGCCATGCAAGCCGGGGGCGCTGCGATGCTGAAGGCCTTCAACGGCCCGTTCCACGACGTGCGCTTCTGCCCCACCGGCGGCGTCACGGCGCAGAACGCGCGCGAGTTCCTCGCGCTGCCGAACGTGGCCTGCGTGGGCGGCTCGTGGATCACGCCGGCCGATGCCATGGCCGCCGGCGATTGGACGCGGATCACGCGGCTGGCAGCGGAAGCCGCGGCGCTTCCGAGACTCTCTCCGTAGGTCGGGGTAAGCGCGCAGCCGAACCCCGACCGTTCCCTTGCCGATCAGGCGTCCCGCTGGATCAGCTCGATCTTGTACCCGTCCGGATCCGTCACGAACGCGATCACCGTACTGCCCCCCTTCACCGGCCCCGGCTCGCGCGTGATGTTGCCGCCCGCAGCACGAATGCGATCGCACGCGCCATACGCGTCGGGAACGCCCAGGGCGATGTGGCCGTAGGCCGTACCCAGCTCATAGCTGTCGACGCCATGGTTGTAGGTGAGCTCGATCTCCGCGTGCTCCGGGTTCGCGCCGTAGCCGACGAAGGCCAGCGAGTACTTCTGTTCCGGCCGCTCGGTGGTCCGCAGCAGCTTCATGCCCAGGACCTGGGTGTAGAAGTCGATCGACCGCTGGAGGTCGCCGACGCGCAGCATGGTGTGCAGGATTCGCATGCGGGAATGATAGTCAGCCCAAGCTCGTCCGTGCATTGTTCGCATGAGTCGAATTCCGCCTACGCGGTCTTTCGAGCGCCTCACCGATAGTTGCGCCCTCCATGTTCCGCAATCTGTTTGCCGCCGCGGGTTGGGCCGTCGTGTGGCTGTTCGCGCTGCCGGCGCTTGCCCAGCCGGCAGGCCCCGCCTTCGACCTCGAGGTTCGCGCGCCGGACCCGCTGCGCCAGTTGCTCGAAAAGAACCTGGAGCTGCGCCGCTACCGCGAGGTCACCGACCTCGACGACGCCGAGATCGCCCGCCTGACCGTGCTGGCGGACAAGGATGCCCGCGAGCTGCTCGCCACCCAGGGCTACTTCGCGCCGCAGGTGACCATCACCCGCGAAGCCGGCGCGCGCACGCGCCTGGTGGTCGCCGTGCAACCCGGCGAGCGCACGCGCATCGCCGACGTGGACATCACCTTCCTGGGCGACATCGCCACCAGCACCGACCCCGACGCCGTTGCCCAGCGTGAAGGCATCCGCGCCAGCTGGGACCTGCGCAGCGGCGACCCGTTCACCCAGCAGGGCTGGGACCGGGCCAAGTCGGAGGCGACGCGCGAGCTGCTCGCCCGCCGCTACCCGGCCGGACGCATCAGCTACAGCATCGCCGACGTCGATGCCCGCACGGCCTCCGCCAAGCTCGGACTGCGGCTCGACTCCGGCGCGCTGTTCCGCCTGGGCGAGCTGCGCGTGACGGGCGTGGAGCGCTACGACCCCGTGCTGGTCCCGCGGCTGGCGCGCCTGCCGCTGGGCATGATCTACGACCAGGAAAAGATCGTGCAGGCCCAACTGCGGCTGGCCAGCAGCGGCTACTTCGAATCCGCCTTCATCTTCGTGGACCCGGCGTCCGACGCCGCCGCCGCCCCCGTGCAGGTGACCGTGCGCGAGGCGCCGCTGCAGAAGGTCGTGCTGGGCCTGGGCTTCACCACCGACGGCGGCCCGCGTGCCACCGTGGAGCACATCCACAACCGGCTGCCCGTGATCGGATGGCGCGCCGTGACCAAGCTGCAGGCGGAGAAGAAGAATCCGTTCCTGCAGACCGAGTGGACGGCCATCCCCGACGAGCGCAGCTGGCGCTGGTCGGTCCTCGGGCGCATCGAGCGGCTCGACGACGACCGCCTGGTGACCAATAGCCAGCGCCTGCGCGCGGGCCGCTTCCAGCACGGCGACCACATCGACCGCAACTGGTACGGGCAGTACGAGCGCTCCACCGTGCAGAACCCGCGCAACGTGCCGCTGCTACCCACCGATATCGGCCAGGGCTCGGCGCTGAGCGTCAACTACATCTGGACCGGACGCTACTTCGACAACCTCGAGATGCCCAGCAGCGGCTTCGGCTTCGGCTTCGAGCTCGGCGGCGGCTTCACGCTCGCCGGCGACCGCCAGCCCTTCCAGCGCACGCTGGTGCGCTGGCTGGGCCTCAAGCCGCTCACGCGCGGTCGGCTGCAGCTGCGCGCGGAAGCCGGCGCGGTGCTCGCGCGCGACGAAGCGGCCATTCCGGCCGGGCAGCTGTTTCGCACCGGCGGCGACACCTCCGTGCGCGGCTACAAGTACCTCGACATCGGCGTGCCGCTGCCGGGCGGGCTGGTGGGGCCCGGCCGCTTCCTGCTGGTGGGCAGCACCGAATGGCAGCGGCCCATCGTGCGCAACGGCCAGCCCACGCAGTTCGAACACACCCTGTTCGTGGACGCCGGCGCGGTGGCGGACCGCATCGGCGAGCTGCGTCCCCGCTTCGGCGTCGGCACCGGCGTGCGCTGGCGCAGCCCGGTGGGTCCGGTCGAAGGGGCGCTCGCGTACGGGTTGAAGACGCGCAAGTTCCGCCTGCACTTTTCGGCGGGGTTCGTGTTTTGAAAGCGCACGCCGCGGCCGCCGCGCGCTGGACGGCGCGCATCATCGTCGGCTTCGCGCTGCTGCTGGTGCTCGCCGCCGCGGGCCTGTGGTGGTGGACGGGGCACGAAGGCTCGCTCGAATGGCTGCTGCGCCGCGTGGCTGGCAGCGTGCCCCTGCAAAGCGAAGGCGTGAAGGGCTCCATCCGCGGCGGCTGGCAGATCCAGCGCGTCGTCTGGGAACGCGACGGCCTGCGCCTCGAAGCCGAGGACGTGCGCCTGCGCTGGCAGCCGCTGGCGCTGCTCGAACGCACGCTGCAACTGCAGCAGGTGCACGTGGCGCGCGCGCGCGTGATCGACAAGCGCCCCGACACCGGCGAGCCGCTGAAGCCGCCGGCCGACCTGCGGCTGCCCTGGCGCGTGAACGCCGACGAGCTGAAGGTCGACGCGTTCTCGTACGAGGGCAAGACGCAGGTGCAGGCTTCGTCGCTCGCGGCGCAGTACGCTTACGACGGCCTGAAGCACCAGGTGGGGCTGAAGTCCCTGCGGCTGGCGGGTGGCGACTACCGCGGCGAGCTCAAGCTGCTGGCGCTGCCGCCGCTGACGCTGGACGCGTCGCTGGCCGGGCGCTTCCAGGCGCCGGTGCCTGGAACCGAAGAAAAGGTGCCGCTGGCCTTCCAGCTGAAAGCGGCTGGCCCCGCGACGGCGATCGACGTCCGCGCGCAGCTGCAGGTGGTGGACGGCGCCGCCGCCGGGTCGCCGCTGCCCAGCGCGACGGCCAGCGCGCGCGTCGCGCCCTTCGCCGACATGCCGGTGCCGCGTGGCGAAGCGGACTTCCGGCGGCTGGACCTGGCCATGTTCTGGCCGGCCGCGCCGCGCACGCAGCTGTCGGGGCACGTGGCAGTCGTGCCCAAGGGAACGGCCACCTTCGTGCTCTCCGCCGACCTGCGCAACGACGCCGCGGGTCCGTGGGACGCGAAGAAGCTGCCGGTGGTGACCGCGCGCGGCGAAGGCGAATGGCGCGACGGGGCTGCGCTCGTGAAGTCCGTGCTGGCGGAAGTCGGCGGCGGTCGCGTCGAGGGCAGCGGCGCCTGGCAGGGCAAGGGCTGGCACTTCGACGGCCGGGTGGACGCGGTCGATCCCGCGGCGCTGCACACCGGCATGGCGCCTCTGCCGCTGACGGGCCCGCTGAAGCTGAAGGCGGAAGGCAAGGACATCACGTTCGACGTGAACCTGCAGGCCGGCGCTCCCCGTGGGCGCGTGCCGCGCGACAGCGTGGCGGCCACGGTGGGCGCGCTGGAGCTGCGGGACGCGCTGGCGCAGGGCCGCTACACCGGTGACACCGTGTCGCTGTCGCAACTGCGCCTGCGCACCAGCGACGCGGTGCTGGAAGGACAGCTCGAGTGGCAGCTGAAGGCCGCGGCAGGCGACGGCAAGCTCTCGCTGCGAGCGCCTGGCCTGCAGGCGCAGGCACGTGGCAGCGTGGCTGAGACGCGCGGGCAAGGCTCGGCGGACATCACCGCACCGGACCTCGCGGTGGCGCAGCGCTGGCTGGCGCGGCTGCCCGGTGTCGGCGGCGCCGTGAAAGGCCTGTCACTGCGCGGCTCCGGGCAGGCGCAGCTGGCGTGGCAAGGCGGCTGGCGCGATCCCACCGTGCAGGCGAACGCGAACCTGCGCTCGCTGGCCTGGCAGCCGGCGCGCGACGGGGCACCGACACCGTGGGTGGTGCGCGAAGGCACGGTGCAGGTGAACGGCCGCCTGCGCGATGCGGCGCTGGTCGTGCGGGCCGCCGCGGACCAGGGCCAGCGCAAGGTCAACCTCGACGCGTCCGGGCGGCTGGGCGCAACCCTCGGGCCTGCGACCAGCTGGAGGGGCCAGCTCGCCGCGTTTTCGGTGCAGGTGCAGGACCCGGGCATCACGCCGGGGCCATGGAACCTGCAACTGCGGCGTGCCGTCGACTGGCGCCTGGCCGGTGCCAACTTCGAGCTCAGTGCCGGCGAGGCATTGCTGCGCGCCCCCGCGATGCGCAGCGGCGTGGCCGCGAGCGATGCCGTGCTCACCTGGGGACCGGTGCGGCGGCAAGCCGGCCTGCTCTCCACCACGGGCCGCCTCTCGGGCCTGCCGCTCGCGTGGCTCGAACTCTTCGGCGGTACGCAAATGGCGGGCTCGGCCCTGTCCGGCGACATGGTGTTCGATGCCGACTGGAACGCGCAGCTGGGCTCGACGGTGCGCGTGGACGCCTCGCTGGCCCGCGTGCGCGGCGACGTCACCGTGCTGGCGGAAAGCGCCGACGGCGCGGCTGCGCGCGTGAGCGCCGGCGTGCGCGATGCCCGCGTCACCGTCAGCAGCCAGGGCGAACAGCTGGTGTTCTCGCTGCTGTGGGACAGCGAGCGGGCGGGCCGCGCCGAAGGGCAGGTGCGCACCCGGCTCGTGCGAGATGCGGATGGCGGCTGGTCCTGGCCGGAGCAGGCGCCCCTGTCCGGGCGCGTGCAGGCGCAGTTGCCGCGCATCGGCGTGTGGTCGCTGCTCGCGCCGCCCGGCTGGCGCCTGCGCGGCTCGCTCAGCGCCGACATCGCGATCGCCGGCACGCGGACGCAGCCGGACCTGTCCGGCCCCTTGCTGGCCGACGACCTGGCGCTGCGCTCCGTGGTCGACGGCATCGAGTTGCGCAACGGCCGGCTGCGGGCGCAGCTGGCGGGCCAGAAGATCGTGGTCAGCGAATTCCTGCTGCGTGGCAGCGAGGAGGGCAGCGGCACCGGCGGCACGCTCCTGGCCTATGGCGAAGGCAGCTGGACGCCGCAAGGCCCCGTCTTCCAGGCGAACGCACAGCTGTCGCAGTTGCGCGCCAGCATCCGCAGCGACCGCCAGCTGACCGTCTCGGGGCCGGTGACGGCGCGCATGGACCGCGGCGGCACCACCGTCACCGGCGAACTGCAGGTGGACCGCGCGCGCATTCAGATTCCCGACGAGTCGCCGCCGCGCCTGGGCGAGGACGTGGTCGTGCGCAACGCCCCCGGCGTCGCCGCGACCGAGGAAGAGCGCAAGCAGCGGCCGCCCGCCGCGTCCCCGCAGCAGGGCAGCAAACCGCTGAACCTGCGCGTGAACTTCGACCTGGGCAACGACTTCCGCGTCAGCGGCCGCGGCGTCGACACGCGGCTGGCCGGCTCGGTGCAGATCCAGGGCAGCGGCGGCGGCATGCCGCAGATCGTGGGCCTGATCCGCACCGTCGGGGGCACCTACGAAGCCTACGGGCAGAAGATGAACATCGAGCGCGGCGAACTGCGCTTCACCGGAACGCCTGACAACCCGGCGCTCGACATCCTCGCCATCCGGCCCAACATGACGCAGAAGGTCGGGGTGCTGGTGAGCGGCCGCGCGCAGTCGCCGCACGTGGAGCTCTATTCCGATGCGGGCCTGTCGGATGCCGAGACGCTCTCGTACGTGGTGCTCGGTCGCTCGTCGGCCGGCGGCGGCGCCGAAACTGCGCTGCTGCAGCGCGCCGCCACCGCGCTGCTGGCCGGACGTGGCGGCACCGGCAAGGGGCTGGTGGGCAAGCTCGGACTGGACGACCTTTCGGTGCGAGGCGACGGCACCAGCGGCGCCGTGGTGCGCGTGGGCAAGCGCTTCGCCGACAACTTCTATGCGGCCTACGAGCGGAGCCTGTCCGGCGCGATGGGCACGCTGTTCATCTTCTACGACGTGTCGCGACGGCTGACCGTGCGCGCGGAGGCGGGGGAGCGCGCGGGGCTGGACCTGATCTTCACCTTCGCTTTCGACGGCAGGCGCAACAAGTAGGCCGCCTTACCGCATCTCGAAAACCAGGCACGTGGTCGTCGCGTGCGCGTACAGGGTTCCGTCGGGCCCATACAGCTTCGCCTCCGCCGTCGCGAGCTGCCGGCCGCAATGCAGCACCTTGCCTTCGGCGCGCACGCGCTGCACCTTGGGACCGATCGCCTTGACCAGGTTCACGCCGAGTTCCGCGGTCGTGTAGGCCCGGCCGGCCGGCATCATCGTGTGCACCGCGCATCCCAGCGCGGAGTCGAGCAGCGTGGCGTACCAGCCGCCATGCACGCCGCCCATCGGGTTCAGGTGCGCGGGACCGGGCGTGCCCTGGAAGAGGGCGCGGCCCTCGCCCACTTCGAGCAGCAGGAAGTCCAGCGTTTTCGCGATCGGGGCGAAGGGCAGTTCGCCGCGCAGCATGGCCTGCATCGTTTCCAGGCCGTTGCGGCCCGCCACCTGGTCCGGCGTGGCGACCCCCGGGCCGACACCGCCGGCCAGGCGCCCTGCCACCTCGCGCTCCTGCGCGAGCCACTGTTCCAGCTGGTCCACCTTCGTCATCCGCTTCTCCATGGTTGCATATGCAATGGTTGCAGCTACAATAGTCCGCGTGGACACCGCTGTCAAGCCGCAAGGCTGTACCAACCTGAAGCTGCGGCAGCTGATGCGCCGCGTGGCGCAGTTGTATGACGCGGAAGTCGGCAAGACAGGCCTGCGCGGCACGCAGTACTCGCTGCTCTCGTACGTGGTCAAGCTCGGGCCGGTGCGGCCGGTGGACCTGGCGCGCGCGATGAAGGTGGACGCCTCCACGCTCACCCGCAACCTGCGGCCGCTGGTCGACGCAGGCTTGCTTGCCATGCAGGCGGGGCCCGATGCTCGCAGCCGGCTCGTCACGGTCACTCCCGCGGGACGCGAGAAGCGCACGGAGGCGCAGCGCCGCTGGCGCGTCGCGCAGGAATCGTTGAATGCCAGGCTCGGCGTGCAGCGCGTGCTGGCCCTGCACGCACTGCTCGATGAATGCCAGGACCTGCTGGCCGACCTTCCGGAGGGGGAGATCCATGACTGACTCGACACGCCGCACCGCGTTCTGGCTGGTGATGCTCGCCGCCGCCGGCACCTTCGCGCTGACGATGGGCGCGCGCCAGAGCATGGGCCTGTTCCTGTCCTCGCTGAACACGTCCACGGGCCTGGGGCTGGGCAGCATCAGCCTGGCCTTTGCCTTCGGGCAGCTGTGGTGGGGACTCACGCAGCCATTCGCGGGCGCGATGGCGGACCGGTACGGCGCGGGCCGCGTGCTCACCGTCGGCCTGGTGCTGCTGATGCTCGGCACCTTCATCACGCCCTACATGACCACCACGGCGGGCCTGATCTTCGCCATCGGCGTGCTGGCCGCCGGCGGCAGCGGCATGGCGGGTCCCGCGGTGCTGATGTCGGCGAGCGTGCGCATGATCGAGCCGGCGCGGCGCGGCATCGCCACGGGCCTGGTCAATGCCGGCGGCTCCTTCGGCCAGTTCGCCACCGCCCCCATCGCGGCCGCGCTGATCATCAGCATGGGCTGGATGTCGGCGATGCAGGTGCTGGCGGTGATGGTGCTGCTTTGCCTGCCGGCGGCCTGGGTGCTGCGCGGCAACGCCCAGCACGTGGCGCAGGCGGCGGGACAGAAGCGCGTGGGTGCGAAGGAGGCCGTGCGCACGGCCTTGCGGCACCCCGGCTACCGCATGCTCGCCGCCGGGTTCTTCGTGTGCGGCTTCCACGTCGCCTTCCTGGTCGTGCACCTGCCGGGGGTGATCGCGGCGTGCGGCCTCCCAACGGAGTACGGCGGCTGGGCGCTGTCGATGCTGGGCCTGTTCAACATCATCGGCAGCCTGGCCGTGGGCTGGGGCGTGGGTCGCTGGCGCTCGAAGTCGCTGCTGTCGCTGATCTACGCGACGCGCGCGGTGGCGATCATCGTCTTCCTGCTGGCGCCCAAGACGGGCACGGTCGTGCTGATCTTCGCAGCCGTGATGGGCGTGAGCTACCTTTCCACCGTGCCGCCGACCGCGACGCTGGTGACCAAGTTCTTCGGGGCGGCCAACATGGCCACGCTCTTCGGCCTGGTGATGCTGTCGCACCAGATCGGCGCCTTCGTCGGCGCCTGGCTGGGTGGCAAGGTGTTCGAAGTCACCGGCGCCTACGACTGGGTCTGGTACATCGACATCGTGCTGGCGGTCGGGGCTGCGCTGATCCACCTGCCCATCCGCGAAGAGCACCTGCCGGCGCGTCCGGCGGCGCCTGCCGCGGCCTGAACGGCCGGGCTGCAGCGCGAGCGTGCGCGCCGCTAGGCGCCGACGCGTCCATTGCCTCAGCGGCAATCCTTGCCTACAAAGCGTTGAGCCAGCTACCGGCGAGCCTCGGGCGGCTTTTCTGCGGCCGCGGCTGGCGTTCGTACTACCATCCGACTCACATGATAGGCGCACAGTATTATCATGTCCGGAAAGAAGAACGCCCGCATGGAAGACAAGCCCGCTCGCCTGACCGTCCTGATCGACTCCGAAAAGAAGAAGGCTTTCGAGGAGCTCTGCGCTTCCCAGGACATCACCGCATCGCAGGTGTTGCGCCAGCTGATCCGGGAGTACCTGGCCCAGCACGGCGTGAAGTACGAGGCGTCTTCGAAGCGGATTCCCGACTGAGCCTTGCCCATGCGAACCTGGAAGCAATTACAATCCGATTAACATCGGAAACGGTTCGCCCATGGAGCTCAAGACCGCCAGGCTCACGATTTTGATCGACCCCGGGAAGAAGCAGGCTTTCGAGGAACTGTGCCGCACGCAGGACATGACGCCCTCGCAGGTGGTGCGGCGCCTGATCCGGGACTACATGGAAAACAGCGAGGACGCAGCGCCGCGCAGGGCTGCCGCCAAGAAGGCCGCCGCGCCGCGCAAGGCGCGCTAGACCGGCACCGTGTAGTTCAAGGTCATCCGGCCGCCGTCCACCGTGACGATCTCGCCGGTGACGTAGCTCGCCGCGTCGCTGGCCAGGTACGCCACCACGTCCGCCACTTCCGCAGGGTCGCCCAGGCGCTTCATGGGCGTGCGCATCATGATGCGCTGCTTGGCCTCTTCGCTCGTGAGCACCGCCTTCGCGGCGAGTTCGGTGGCGATGGTGCCGGGCGCCACCGCGTTCACGCGGATGCCCTTGTCGGCGAGCGACAGCGCCATCACCCGGGTGAGCTGGTTGATCGCGCCCTTGCTGGCGTTGTAGCTGGCGATCGTCGGGATCGTCAGGACGGCGTTGACGGAACTCATGTTGATGACGGCGCCGCGCAAGGCGCTGTTGCCCGGCCCTTGCCGCGGCTCGTTCTTCACCATCTCGCGCGCCGCCGCCTGGCCGACCAGGAACGATCCCTTGAGGTTCACGCGCAGCACGGCGTCCCAGTCCGACTCGCTGATGTCCAGGAAGTCGGCGGCCTTGAAGATGCCGGCGTTGTTGACCAGCACGTCGATGCGGCCGTGGCTGAGCATCGTCTTGGCCACCAGCGTGTCGACCTGCGCCTTGTCGCCGACGTCGCAGTGCACGAACAGTCCCTGAAGTTCCTGCGCGAGCGCCTGCCCGCGCGCGTCCTCGATGTCGGCCAGGACCACTTTCGCGCCTTCGCGCGCGAAGCGCCGGGCACAGGCTTCGCCGATGCCTTGCGAGGCGCCGGTGACGATGCACACGCGGCCCGACAGGCCGAAGTTCACGCTGGAAGAACCGGGAGCAGGAGGTGTCGCGCTGTTCATGCGCGCATGGTACCCGCCCACGCATCGGCGAAGGCGCGTGCCTGCAGCGCCACGGCGTTCGCATCCATGCCCCGCTTGTACAGGGCGGAGCCGATGCCGAAGCCGCTGGCGCCGGCGTCGCGGTAGCTGCGCATCGTCGAGGGCGAAATGCCGCCGACGGGCAGCAGCAGGACCTGCGCCGGGATCACCGCGCGCAGGGCCTTCACCGCAGCCGGGGGGATCATCTCCGCGGGAAAGAGCTTCAGTGCGGTGGCGCCCGCTTCCAGCGCCGCGAAGGCTTCGCTCGGCGTCGCGACACCGGGTGCGCAGGCCATTCCCAGATTCACCGCGGCATCGACGACGCGGCGATCGAAGTGCGGCGACACGACCAGGCGGCCGCCCGCGCGGTGCACGGCGTGCACCTCTTCGACCGTCTTCACCGTACCCGCGCCGACGATCGCCTGCGGGTGCGCGTGCGCCAGTGCTTCTATGCTGCGCAGGGGCTCGGGCGAATTGAGCGGCACCTCGATCAGGCGCCAGCCGGCTTCGAACAGCACCTGGCCGACGGCAGGCGCTTCCTGCGGCGTGATGCCGCGCAGGATGGCCACCAGCGGCAGGCGCGCGACGGCGTCGCTCCAGAGTGCCGAAAGTTCCGGGTTCATGCCGTCTCCAGGTTGCGCGCGAGCGCCCACAGGCCTCGCCAGGTGGCTTGCGAGCCGAGTGCATGGCTGTCGCAGCCCACGGTGCGCAGCGCCAGTAGATAGCGTTGCGTGAGCGCAGGGCTGCCGATCAGCACGAGGTCCTGCACTTCGTCGTCGCGCAGGCGCAGTTCTTCCCCGATCACGAGTCCCGACAGGTAGCTCGGGCCTTCTTCGGGTGGCAGGCGCCCGAACAGCGCCAGCGTGCGAGCGCTGAAGGCGCTGCGCAGCAGGCTGCCGCCCTGCTGCGCATGCTGCACGCCCTGCACGAAGGCGGGCTCGTGCAGTTCGCCGTCATCGGCCTGCATGGTGCGCGCCAGGATCGAATGCTGCCGCAGCAGCGCATACACCTCGCCCGAAATGAAGGTCGCGAAGGACTGCACGCGACCATCTTCCACCCGCACCCACTTGCTGTGCGTGCCGGGCAGCACGAAGGTGCCCTCGCGGCGACCGAGCAAGTCCATCGCGCCGAAGACCTGCACCTCTTCGCCGCGGATCACGTCGGGCACGCCGGCTTGCTCGCACGACAGGCCCGGCACGATCGCGATGCGTCGCGGCTCGATCCAGAGCAGGGCGCTGGCAAGTTCGTCGAACCCCGCCGGGCACGCGCAGTAGGGCGCCTCGCGCCAGCCCTGGCGGCTGCCGGCCATGCCGCTCACGAGGCAGAGCGTGCCGTCCGCCAGCCAGTCGCCGCAGGTTTCCTGCAGCACCTGCGCGAAGCCGCCGGCCGGCACCGTGAGGATGCCGCGGGGGAAGGAGCGTTCATCGAGCACCGCGCCATCGCGCGCGATGCGCGCCGCGCGCAGCGACGAGGTGCCCCAGTCGACGGCGACCAGGTCGCTCAATGATTGTCCCGCGGCACGAAGGCGCCGCGCTTGCCCACCAGGAAGTCCAGGTCCGCGCCTTCGTCGGCCTGCAGCACGTGGTCGACGTACAGCTTCCAGTAGCCGGACTTCAGCGGCGGCTCCGGCTTCTTCCAGGCAGCCTGGCGGCGCGCGAGTTCCTCGTCGCTCACCTCCAGGTGCAGGCGGCGCTTGGGCACGTCGAGCTCGATGATGTCGCCGTTCTGCACGACGGCCAAGGGACCGCCGGCCGCGGCTTCCGGTGCGGTGTGCAGCACCACGGTTCCGTAAGCCGTGCCGCTCATGCGCGCATCGCTGATGCGGACCATGTCGGTGATGCCCTTGCGCAGGATCTTCGGCGGCAGCGGCATGTTGCCCACTTCCGCCATGCCCGGGTAACCCTTGGGCCCGCAGTTCTTCAGCACCAGGATGCAGCTCTCGTCGACGTCGAGGTTCTCGTCGTCGATGCGCTTGTGGAAGTCCTCGATGTCCTCGAACACCACGGCGCGGCCGCGATGCACCATCAGCTTGGGCGTGGCCGCGCTCGGCTTGATCACCGCGCCGCGCGGCGCCAGGTTGCCGCGCAGGACGGCGATGCCGGCCTTTTCCTTGAAAGGCGTCGCCAGCGGCTGGATCACTTCCTTGTTCCAGTTCTGCGCGTCGGCGATGTTCTCGCCCACCGTCCTGCCGTTGGCCGTGACGGCATCGAGGTGCAGCGAGTCCTTGATCTCCTTCATCACCACGGGCAGGCCGCCGGCGTAGCAGAAGTCCTCCATCAGGTGCTTGCCGGAGGGCTGCAGGTTCACCAGACAGGGCATTTCGCTGCCGAGGCGGTCGAAGTCCTCGATCGATAGTTCGACGCCGATGCGGCGGGCGATGGCGATCAGGTGGATCACGGCGTTGGTCGAGCCGCCGATGGCCGCCAGCGTCTTGATCGCGTTCTCGAAGGCTTCGCGCGTGAGGATGCTGGAGAGCTTCTGGTCGGTGTGAACCATCTCCACGATGCGCCGGCCGGCATTGCGGGCGATCACGTTGCGGCGTCCGTCGACGGCGGGATACGCGGCGTTGCCCGGCAGGCCGACGCCCAGCGCTTCGACCATGCTGGCCATCGTCGAAGCCGTGCCCATGGTCATGCAGTGGCCGTGGCTGCGGTGCATGCAGCTTTCGGCTTCGAAGAATTCCTGCAGCTTCAGGGTGCCGGCGCGCACCTGCTCGCTCATGCTCCACACGCCCGTGCCCGAACCGAGCTCCTGGTCGCGCCACTTGCCATTGAGCATGGGGCCGCCGGAAACGCCGATGGTCGGCAGGTCCACGCTGGATGCGCCCATCAGCAGGGAAGGCGTGGTCTTGTCGCAGCCCATGAGGAGCACGACGCCGTCGACCGGGTTGCCGCGGATCGATTCCTCGACGTCCATGCTCGCCAGGTTGCGATACAGCATGGCGGTGGGGCGCAGCAGCGTTTCGCCGAGCGACATCACCGGGAATTCCAGCGGAAAGCCGCCGGCCTCGTAGACGCCGATCTTCACCTGCTCCGCCAGCGTGCGGAAGTGCGAGTTGCAGGGCGTGAGTTCGCTGAAGGTGTTGCAGATGCCGATGACGGGGCGGCCGTCGAACTGGTCGTGCGGCACGCCCTTGCCCTTGACCCAGCTGCGGTACGCGAACCCGTCGCGGTCCTGGCGGCCGAACCACTGCTGGGAGCGCAGCTCCTCGGGCTTCTTTCTCTTCATGGGAAAAACCTACTCCTTGACCGCGCCGGTGAGCCCGGACACGTAGTACTCGACGAAAAACGAATAGATGATGGCCACCGGCAGGGACCCGAGCAGGGCGCCTGCCATGAGCGCCCCCCAATGATAGACGTCGCCTTCGACCAGTTCCGTGACCACGCCCACCGGCACCGTCTTGGACTCGGACGACGAGATGAAGGTCAGCGCGTAGATGAACTCGTTCCACGACAGCGTGAACGCGAAGATCCCGGCGGAGATGAGCCCCGGCACCGACAGCGGCAGGATGATCTTCCACAGGATCTGCAGGCGCGAGGCGCCATCGATGAGCGCGCATTCCTCCAGCTCGTAGGGAATGGAGCGGAAATAGCCCATGAGCAACCAGGTCGCGAAAGGGATCAGGAAGGTGGGGTAGGTGAGGATCAGCGCCCAGCGCGTGTCGAACAGGCCCAGCTGGAACACGATGGTGGCCAGCGGGATGAACAGGATCGACGGCGGCACCAGGTACGCCAGGAAGATCGACAGCCCCACGTGCTTGGCGCCGCGAAAGCGCAGGCGCTCGATCGCGTAGGCCGCCAGCACCGAGCAGAGCAGCGACACGAAGGTCGCTACCACCGAGATGAACAGCGTGTTCCACAGCCACTCGGGGTACGAGGTCCGGAACAGCAGCTTCTCGAAGTGCGCCAGCGTCGGCGCGATCACCCAGAAGGGATTGCCCTCGCGCGAGAGCAGTTCGCGGTCCGGCTTGAAGGCGGTGATCGCCATCCAGTAGAAGGGAAACAGCAGCACGATGACGAACGCGAGCAGCGGGGCATAGAGCGTCACCACCCGCCGCGGCAGCGAGCTCAGGTAGTGCATGCCGCCGGTGTCGATGTCGGTGTTCTTCATTTGTCCGTGGCGCCCTGCTGCCAGGCGCGGCGTTGCAGCCCGAAGTAGCTGAAAAGGATGGACGCCAGCAGGAAGGGCACCATCGCGATGGCGATCGCCGCGCCTTCACCGAGCGCGCCGCCGGGAATGGCGCGCTGGAAGGACAGCGTGGCCATCAGGTGCGTGGCGTTGAGCGGGCCGCCGCGCGTGAGCACGTAGATCAGCTGGAAGTCGGTGAAGGTGAAGAGCACGGAGAAGGTCATCACCACCGCGATGATCGGCGTCAGCAGCGGCAGCGTGATGTAGCGAAAGCGCTGCCAGCCGGTCGCGCCGTCGATGGCGCCGGCCTCGTACAGCGAAGGCGAGATGGTCTGCAGGCCGGCCAGCAGCGTGATCGCCACGAAGGGCACGCCGCGCCAGATGTTGGCGGCGATGGTGGCGAGGCGCGCGTTCCACGGGTCGCCCAGGAAGTCGATGTAGCTGTCGATCAGCCCCATGCGGGTGAGCGTCCAGCTGATGATGGAGAACTGCGAGTCGTAGATCCACCAGAAGGCGATCGCCGACAGCGCGGTGGGCACGATGTAAGGCAGGAGGATGACCGTGCGGAAGAAGGTCTTGAAGGGGATGCGCTCGTTCAGCAGGATCGCCAGCCACAGGCCCAGCGCGAACTTGAAGACGCTCGCGACGATCGTGTAGAAGAGGGTGTTGAACAGCGCCAGCCGCGTGACGTCGTCGCCCAGCAGGAACTGGTAGTTCTCCAGCCCGATGAAGCTGCCGCCGCGCCCGACCTTGGTGTCCGTGAACCCGAGCCACACGCCCAGGCCCAGCGGATAGGTCAGGAACAGCAGCAGCAGCACCGCGGCCGGCAGCATGAAGACGCCGCCCAGGAAGTTGCGGCTGTTCTGCAGCCGCTGCAGCAGGCCCGAAGGGGCTGCGTGCACCGGCTGCTCCAGGGGCTGGACGGCCTCCGGCGTCACGCGCTCAGACCTTGTAGTAACGCTCGGCGCGCGACTGCGCCCGCTTCATCGCTTCCTGCGGTGTCTTGGAGCCGCTCACCGCCTCGGCCACCATGTCCTGCACGATGAAGTCGGCCAGCGCTCCGGCGGACGCATAGCCGAGGCGGCCCTGGTAGCCCGCGGGCCGCATGTTCTTGACGGCGTCGCGGTAAGGCGTGTGCTTCGGGTCCACCGTCCACACCGGGTTGGACTCGTAGGCACGCAGCGGCTGCGAGATGTAGCCGCCGGCCGCCTGCATCCACGGGCCGTACTGCTCCTGCTCCATCATGAAGCGCACGAACTCCTTGGCGGCCTTCGGGAACTTGGTGTGCCTGAAGACCATCTGGTTGAAGAACAGGTGGTACTCGGTGGGCTGGCCGACCGGGCCGATCGGGAAGTTGGCGTGCTGGATGTCGCCCACCATTTCCTTGACCTTGGGGTCCTGCGAGTTCTTCGCGGCGTAGTAGATGGAGATGCCGTTGTTGGTGACCGAGACCTGCCCGTCGAGGAAGGCCTTGTTGTTGTTCGGGTCCAGCCACGACAGCGTGCCCGGGATGAAGTTGGCGTACAGCTCCTTGCCGTACTCCAGCGCCTTCAGCGTCGCGGGGCTGTCGATCGTCACCTTGTTGTTCTTGTCCACGAGCGCGCCGCCGAAGGCCCAGATCAGCCATTGCGTCCACCCGCTGTCGCCGGTGGCGTGCCCCAGTGCCATGCCGCCCGGCGTGCCCTTGGCCTTCAAGGCCTGGAACATGCGCAGGAAGCCGTCGGTGTCCTTGGGGAACGCAGTCACGCCCGCGGCCTTGAGCATGCTGTCGCGGTAGACCATCATTGAGCCGGTGCCGCCCAGGGGGACGCCGATCCAGCGGCGGCCGTCGGGGCGCAGGTACGCTTCGCACGCCGCGTACCAGCCGCCGTACTTCTTGCCCAGGTAGTCGGCCACGTCGCTCATGTCCACCAGCTTGTCGGGGTAGAGGTTCGCGTCGTCGTTGGTGGACAGGATGATGTCCGGCCCGGCGCCGGTGTTCGCCGCGACCGCCGCCTTCGGGCGCACGTCTTCCCAGCTCTCGTGGTCCAGCCGCACCTCGATGCCGTACTTGTCGGTGAACTTCTTGACGTTGGCGATGTACGCGTCCTCGTCACCCTGCACGAAGCGCTTCCAGCGCAGCACGCGCAGCCGCGCGCCCTTTTCCGGCTGGTTGTTCCACTGTGCCTGCGCGCTCGCCGTCCACAGCAGCGGCAGCGAGGCGGCGGCGGCGCCGGCCGATGCCTTCTTCAGAAACTTCCGACGGTTCGTCATGGCTTGTCTCCTGGTGGGTGAAGAAATCAGGCGCCCGGGCGTGCGAGGCGCACGCCGCTGGCCGCATCGAAGAGGTGGGCCCGCGCGGGGTCGGGGCGCAGCCGGATGGTTTCGCCGGGACGGAACGCGTGGCGCTCGCGGAAGACGCTGGTGACTTCCACGCCCGCCAGCCGGGTGAAGACCTGCGTGTCGGCGCCGGTCGGTTCGACCACGACCACTTCGCCGGCCACGCCGTCGTCCGCCAGTTCCATGTGCTCGGGCCGCGTGCCGTAGATCACGCTCTGCCCGTCGTCCACCTCCGACGCCTGCAGCGGCACCGGCAGCGAGTGGCCGCCGGCGAGTTCCACCCGCGCGCCGCCGTTCGCGCGACGCAGCACGCCGGGCAGGAAGTTCATGGCCGGCGAGCCGATGAAGCCCGCGACGAACTGGTTGGCGGGGTGGTCGTACAGCTCCAGGGGCGAGCCGGTCTGTTCGACGATGCCGTCGCGCATCACCACGATCTGGTCGGCCATGGTCATGGCCTCGATCTGGTCGTGCGTGACGTAGATGGAGGTGGTCTTCAGCCGCTGGTGCAGTTCCTTGATCTCGGTGCGCATCTGCACGCGCAGCTTGGCGTCCAGGTTGGACAGCGGCTCGTCGAACAGGAAGACCTGCGGGTCCCGCACGATGCAGCGGCCCATGGCCACGCGCTGGCGCTGGCCGCCGGAAAGCTGGCGCGGATAGCGATCGAGCAGGGCGCCCAGGCCCAGGATGTCGGCGGCCTTGCGCACGCGTTCGTCGGCCACCGCCTTGGGCTGCTTGGCGAGCATCAGGCTGAACGCCATGTTGTCGCGCACGGTCATGTGCGGATACAGCGCGTAGTTCTGGAACACCATGGCGATGTCCCGTTCCTTGGGAGTGAGTCCGTTGACGACGCGGCCGCCGATGCGCACCTCGCCGGCGCTGATCTCCTCCAGCCCCGCGATCATGCGCAGCAAGGTGGACTTGCCGCAGCCCGAGGGGCCGACCAGCACGCAGAACTGGCCGTCCTGGATGGCGATGTCGACGCCGCGGATGATGTGGGCGGCGCCGAAGTACTTCTCTACGCGCTGGATGTCGACGTGGGCCATCGGGTCCGTTGTTGAGAAAGCGAGCGCCCTTGTAGCATGAAAGAAATCGGGCGTCATCAGCATCGCACCACCTAGGGTTAGCCCGAAACAGCCAAAGGTCCTATCGTCATACCATTGGCGCGATGGCGGTGACCGCATGATCAAGAACGTCCATGGCAACACCGTCGACCACCTCGGCGAAGCCATCGTGTCCGGCCGCTATGCGCCCGGCGCGTCGATCCCGCCGGAGCCGCTGCTCGGCGAGGAACTGGGCGTCAGCCGCACCGTCGTGCGCGAGGCCGTCAAGTCGCTCGTGGCCAAGGGCCTGCTCACCACCGGTCCCAAGGTCGGCACCCGCGTGCTGGCCTGCGAACACTGGAACTGGTTCGACCCCGACGTCGTGCTGTGGCACTCGCGCGCAGGCCTCACGCGCGAGTTCCTGCGCGACCTGCAGGACCTGCGGCGCGTCGTGGAGCCGGCGGCAGTGCGCATGGCAGCCGAACGTGCCACCGCGCACGACGTCGCGGAGATCGAGGCCGCCTACGAAGGCATGCGGCGCGCCGTGGAAGAGGGTGGCGACTACGTCAGCTACGACCTGCGTTTCCACCAGGGGCTGCTGCGCGCCTGCGGCAACCGCATGATGATCCAGATGAGCCAGGCCATCGGCGCCTTGCTGCGCACCAGCTTCGAGATCTCCACCACCCGGAAGGACGGCCCGCGCCTGTCGCTGCCCATGCACCGGGCCGTGCTTGATGCGGTGATCGCGCGCAATCCCGCCAAGGCGGAGCGCGCGATCCTGGTGCTGATCGACAGCGCCCGCGAGGACATCGAGGCCGTGCTCGCCAGCCGGCGCAAGCTGCCCAAGCTGGATGCGCCGGCGCGGCTGCTGCGCGCCGCCTGAGTCTCCATCGCAAGAACGACATGAACAAGGCGATCGACTATTTCTTCCGCTTCCTCGAGCTGCTCGTCGTCGTGGCGCTCGTGGCCATGGTCATCATGGTGTTCGGCAACGTGGTGCTGCGCTACGTCTTCAACTCGGGCATCCTGGTGTCCGAGGAGATGTCGCGCTACTGCTTCATCTGGCTCACCTACATCGGCGCGATGATCGCGATGCGCGAGCGCGGCCATCTCGGCGTGGACACGCTCGTCAAGCACCTGCCCCGGGCCGGCAAGATGATCTGCCTGTTCGTGTCCGAGGCGCTGATGCTGCTGGTGAACGTGCTGTTCTTCATCGGCACCTGGAAGATGCACGACCTGCAGGTGACGAACGTCTCGCCCGTGGTCGGCATTTCGATGATCTGGGTCTACGGCATCGGCTATGTGGTGGCCGCGGTGATGGCGCTGTTCAACATCTCGGTGCTGGTGCGGCTGCTGGCCGGCCGGCTGGCGGACGACGAACTGGTGCAGGTGGTCGAGTCCGAGGACCTGCCGCACGTCGTGCCGGCCCAGCAGGGAGCCCGTTCGTGACCGTCACTGTCTTCGTCGGCAGCCTGCTCGGGGCCATGGCCCTGGGCATGCCGATCGCCTATGCGCTGCTCGTGTGCGGCCTCGCGCTCATGGCCTTCATGGCCGCCACCGGCGCGCTGCCCGCCTTCGACTCGCAGATCCTGGCGCAGCGCTTCGTCGACGGCGCCGACAACTTCCCGCTGCTCGCGGTCCCCTTCTTCCTGCTCGCCGGCGAGTTCATGAACGCGGGCGGCCTCTCGCGCCGCATCGTCAACCTCTCGATGGCCTGGGTCGGCCATTTCCGCGGCGGCATGGGCTACGTGGCGGTGATGGCCGCGATCATCATGGCATCCCTGTCCGGCTCCGCCGTCGCCGACACCGCGGCGCTGGCGGCGCTGCTGATCCCGATGATGCGGCAGGCCGGCTATCAGGTGAACCGCTCGGCCGGCCTCATCGCCGCCGGCGGGATCATCGCGCCGGTGATCCCGCCTTCCATCGGCATGATCATCTTCGGCGTGGCCGGCAACGTGTCGATCACCAAGCTGTTCCTGGCCGGCATCGTGCCCGGCATCCTCATGGGCGTGGCGATCGGCATCGCCTGGTGGTTGGTCGCCAAGAAGGAGAACGTGCCCTCGGCCGCCCGCGTGCCGATGGGCGAGCGCCTGCGCATCACCGGGCAGGGCTCGCTGGCGCTGCTGCTGCCGGTGGTCATCCTCGGCGGCATGAAGATGGGCGTGTTCACCCCGACCGAGGCCGCGGTGGTCGCCGCCGTCTACAGCTTCGTGGTGGGCTTCTTCGTCTACCGCGAACTGAAGGTGAAGGACCTCTACGGGCTGGTGCTCTCGGCCGGCAAGACGACCGCCGTGGTGATGTTCCTGGTGGCCGCCGCCATGGTGAGCGCCTGGCTGATCACGGTGGCCAACATCCCGGCGGAAGTCGCCAGGCTGCTGCAGCCCTTCATGGACAACAAGACGCTGCTGATGTTCGTGATGATGGTGATCATCATCCTGGTCGGCACGGCGCTGGACTTCACGCCCACCGTCCTGATCCTCACGCCGGTGCTGATGCCGGTGGTGCGCCAGGCCGGCATCGACCCCGTGTATTTCGGCGTGCTGTTCATCATGAACAACGCCATCGGACTGATCACGCCGCCGGTGGGCACCGTGCTCAACGTCGTGAGCGGCGTCGCGCGCATCAGCCTCGACGATGCCTTCAAGGGGGTCATGCCCTTCTTCATCGCCCAGGTGATCGTTCTCTTCAGCCTCGTGCTCTTCCCCGACATCGTGCTCGTGCCACTGAAGTGGCTGATGCAGTGATTCGACCCTTTCATCCACCCCGCGTTCTTTCCCAGGAGACAACCATGTTCAAGCGACGCACCCTCGTGACCCTGGCCGCCGGCGCCCTGCTGGCCGCCGCCCCCGCCTTCGCGCAGTTCCAGGACCGCACCATCAAGTTCACCAACGGCGTGAACGAGGACCACCCCGTCGGCGTGGGCGTCAAGCGCATGCAGGAAGTGCTGGCCCAGAGGACCGGCGGCAAGATGAAGATCAACGCCTTCTGGGGCGGCGCCGCCGGCAACGACCTGCAGGCGACGCAGGCACTGCGCGCCGGCACGCAGGAGATGGTGTGCACCTCCTCCTCGCCGCTCGTGGGCATCGTCAAGGAACTGGGCGTGTTCGACCTGCCCTTCCTGTTCGCCAGCGAGCGCGAGGCCGATGCCGTGCTCGACGGCCCGGCCGGCGTGTACTTCAACCGCAAGCTGGAAGAAGCGGGCCTGGTGAACCTGGCCTACTGGGAAAACGGCTTCCGCAACCTGACCAACAGCAAGAAGCCGGTCGCGAAGGTGGAGGACTTCGACGGCATCAAGCTGCGCGTGATGCAGAACAACATCTTCCTGGACACCTTCCGCACGCTTGGAACCAACGCCGTGCCGATGGCCTTCCCGGAAGTGTTCACGGCGCTGGAGACCAAGACCATCGACGGCCAGGAGAACCCCTTCGTCACGATCGAGACCTCCAAGTTCAACGAGGTGCAGAAGTACCTGTCGGTGACCCGCCACGCCTACACCCCGTTCCTGGTGCTGTACTCCAAGAAGCTGTGGGACACCCTGAGCCCGCAGGAACAGGCGGTGCTGCGTGAAGCCGCCGTCGAAGGCCAGAAGGTCCAGCGTGCCGCCAACCGCGACCTCAACGCCAAGTCGCTGGCCAGCCTGCGCGCCAAGGGCATGCAGGTGAACGAGATCACGCCGGCCGAACAGCGCCGCATGTTCGACAAGGTCAAGCCGGTCTACGACAAGAACGTCCCCACCATCGGCGCCGAGCCGGTCAACGTGGTCCTGGACGCGCTGAAGAAGGCGCGCGGGGGCTGATCCCTGAAGGGCGGATAAGCCACTTACCTAGCGGCTGTCCCATGGATGAGTACTACACTCGACGTAACGACCGGTATCCAGGAGGTACCGGCGAAACGTTGGGAAAAGGTAGTACCCGTGGCTTTGTCCGCCCAGTTGCCCCCGGGGTTGGGGCCGGACGACCCGCAGCTGTGGCTGGGGCCGTCCGCGCTCATGGACCTCGAAGACCCGAAGCTGCGGCTGCGGGTGCAAGCGCTCACGCAGTTGTGCAAGTCCGAGCGCGAGAAGGCGGTGGCCCTCTACGGCTACGTCAAGCGCCTGCCGCTGGCGCGTCGTTTCAAGACACACGTGCGCACGGCCCGCGAGGTGTTCGATGCCGGCCGCGGCGACGCGCCCGAGAAGGCGACGCTGCTCGTGGCCATGCTGCGCATCGCCGGCATCCCGGCCCGCGTGCACTGGGTGGTGATCGGCGGCGAGATCCTGCGCGGCATCGCGCCGGGCATTACGCGTGCCTGCCGTCCCATCGTGGAAACCTGGCTGCACGAGCGCTGGCTGCGCACCGACACCTTCATCTTCGACCCTGCCTGCATGGCCGCGGCGCGCCAGCGCCTGCGCGATCGCGACTGGGAGTGGGGCTACGGCATCCATGTCGGCGGGCACATGGTGTGGAACGGCTACGAGGATGCATTCCTCGGTGGCGTGCCGACCGAATGCGACCTGATGGTGGTGTGCGACCTGGGCGTCTTCCACGACACGCGTGGGCTGATCGCCTCGCGCGATTTCCGTCGCCAGCAGTCGCGCCTGCGCATGCTGTACTGGAACGTCGTCGCGCCGCTGTGCGACTGGGCCTATCGCGGCCTGCGCAACGAGCTCTCCCGCCCGCCCGCGCGGCCGACCCGCAAACCCTCCTGAAGCCGGAGACCGTGCCGGCACCACCGGCATGAAGATCCGCCAGCTCGAGACCGTTCGCCTCGGCGAGTTTCCCAACATCCTGTGGGTGCGCATCCACACGGACGACGGGCTCGTCGGCCTGGGCGAGACCTTCATGGGCGCCGAAGCGGTGGAGGCCTACCTGCACGAGTGGGCCGCGCCGCGCCTGGTGGGGCAGGATCCCCTGGCCATCGAGGCGCGCGCGCGCGACCTGACCGGCTACCTGGGCTGGCGCGGCTCCGGCGTGGAGACGCGCGGCAATTCGGCCGTCGACATCGCGCTGTGGGACCTCTTCGGGCAGGCCGCCGGCATGCCGATCCACACGGCCCTGGGCGGCAAGAGCCGCGACAGCATCCGCGTCTACAACACCTGCGCGGGCTACCAGTACATCCGCAGCAACAAGAACCAGAGCTCGTCGAACTGGGGGCTGGGCAATGCGGACGGTCCCTACGAGGACCTGCAGGGCTTCCTGCACCACGCCGACGAACTCGCGCAATCGCTGCTGGCCGAAGGCATCACGGCGATGAAGATCTGGCCCTTCGACATGGCCGCCGAGCGCAGCCACGGCCAGTACATCAGCGCGGAGGACCTCGACCGGGCACTGGAACCCTTCCGCAAGATCCGCGCAGCGGTAGGCCAGCGCATGGACATCATGGTGGAGTTCCACAGCCTGTGGCGCCTGCCCATGGCGCGGCGCATCGCGCGGGCGCTGGCGGAGTTCGACACCTTCTGGCACGAGGACCCGATCCGCATCGACAGCCTCGACCTGCTGAAAGCCTACGCGGAGGACTGCAAGGCGATGGTGTGCGCCAGCGAGACCCTCAGCTACCGCTGGGGCTTCAAGGACTACCTGCAGACCGGCGTCGCCGGTGTCGCCATGCTGGACCTGAGCTGGTGCGGCGGCCTCACCGAGGCCCGAAAGATCGCCGCGATGGCCGATGCCTGGCAACTGCCCGTGGCGCCGCACGACTGCACTGGACCGGTGGTGTGGGCCGCGTCGACGCACCTGTCGCTGCATGCGCCCAATGCGCTGGTGCAGGAGAGCGTGCGCGCCTTCTACAGCGGCTGGTACCGTGAGCTGGTGACCGAACTGCCCGTCGTCGAAAACGGCATGATCCGCCTGAACGACAAGCCGGGCCTCGGCATCGCCCTGTTGCCGGACCTGCACAAGCGCAAGGACGCTATTGTCCGCATTACGTAGGTCGGGGTGAGCGCGCAGCCGAACCCCGACGCGCACGACATCAAAGGAGACAACGAGTGCCCAAAGAGTACAGCACCATGGAGGACAGCAACCCGTCCTCCGCTCCCCACATCCGCACGCTCATGTCCCCCTCGCGCCGCACCGTGCTGCGCGCCGGCGCGGGCGCCGCGGCGGCAAGCCTGTTCGCTCCCTTCCTGGCCGGCTGCGCTGCCCTTCCGGGCGCCGCCACGCGCCTGCGCCCCGGCTTCACCGCCATCCCGATCGGCACCGCCGACCGCATCGAGGTTCCGCCCGGCTACGTCGCCAGCGCCTTCCTGCCCTGGGGCGAGCCGGTCGGCATCCCAGGCAACATGCCTGCCTGGAAAGCGGATGCGAGCAACACCGCCGCCGAACAGGCGGCGCAAATGGGGATGCACCACGACGGGCTGCACTACTACCCGCTCGACGGCTCCCGCCGCGGGCTGCTCGTGATGAACCACGAGTACGTGGACGACGGCCTGCTGCACACCGACGGCCTGCGCACCTGGTCGGCGGAGAAGGTGCGCAAGAGCCAGGCGGCGCACGGCATCTCGGTCACCGAGATCGAGCGGACGGCCGACGGCAGCTGGCGCGCCGTGCGCCCTTCGCGCTATGCCCGCCGCATCACCGCCACCACGCCTTTCACCATCGGCGGGCCTGCCGCGGGCCACCCGATGATGCGCACGGCCGCCGACCCCGCGGGCCGCACGGCGCTGGGCACCTTCAACAACTGCGCCTCGGGCCGGACGCCCTGGGGCACCTACCTGAGTGGCGAGGAGAACTTCCGCAACTACTTCGCCTCCGGCGAGAACCTCGACGCCCACCAGCGCCGCTGGGGCATGACGCGCACGGCCTTCTTCCGCTGGCCCGAGCACGACGAGCGCTTCGATGCGGTGAAGAATCCGAACGAGCCCAACCGCTTCGGCTGGGTGGTGGAAGTGGACCCGATGGACCCCACCTCCACGCCCGTCAAGCGCACGGCGCTGGGGCGCGCGGCGCACGAGGGCGCCTGGGTGGCGGTCACGAAGGACGGCCGCGCGGTCGTCTACAGCGGCGAGGACGCGCGCAACGAATACATCTACAAGTTCGTCAGCCGCGACCGCATCCGGCCGGCCGGCAACGGACTCACGCAGGCACAGGCCAACCGCGAACTGCTCGACCACGGGACGCTGTACGTCGCCCGCTTCGATGCCGACGGCACGGGCGCCTGGCTGCCTCTGGTGCACGGGCAGGGGCCGCTCACCCCCGCCAACGGCTTTGCCGACCAGGGCGAGGTCGTCATCAAGGCGCGGCAGGCGAGCGATGCCTTGCAGGCCACGCGCATGGACCGCCCCGAGTGGCTGGCCATCGACCCGTTCAACGGCACCGTCTACTGCACGCTCACGAACAACGCCGACCGCGGCAAGGCCGGCATGCCCGGGCCGGACGCGGCGAACCCGCGCGCCGAAAACACGCACGGGCACGTGATCCGCTGGAACGAGGACGTTGACTTCGACGGCACGCGCTTCCGCTGGAACCACCTGGTGCTGGCCGGCGACCCGGGGCAGCCGCGCGCCGAAGCCAAGGGCAACATCCGGGGCGACCTGTTCGCGTGCCCGGACGGGATCGCCTTCGATGACCGGGGCCTGCTGTGGATCCAGACCGATGCGCATGCGACGCAGATGCACAAGGGCGAGTTCGCCAACATCGGCAACAACCAGATGGTGGCCTGCGACGTCGCCACCGGCGAGATGCGACGCTTCCTCACCGGGCCCGTCAACAGCGAGGTGACCGGCATGACGATGACGCCGGACGGCCGCACGATGTTCATCAACATCCAGCATCCGGGCGAAACCCCCAGCGACCGCAGCGACCCGGCGGAGCCGGGGCGCTTCTCGACCTGGCCGGACCATGCCCCGCGCGGCCGGCCGCGATCGTCCACGGTGGTGATCCGCCGCAGCGACGGCGGCGTCATCGGGACCTAGGAGCCCTGGGAGTTCGACTGCATCTGGTCCGACGTGAGCACCTGCGCCGCGTGCGCCACCGGCACGGTGCGCAGCAGCGCCGCCGCGACGTCGCGCGCCGCGATCGGGCGGATGCTGTCCGGCAGCAGCGGCCCCATCCAGCGCGCTACGTGCGTGCCGATGCGCTCGGCACGGCGCGTGGGCTGGCCGAGCGCCGTGCGATCTCCGATCAGCAGTGAAGGGCGCGCGATGACGATGCCTTCGTAGCCGAGCCCCTGGATGGCTGCTTCCAGTTCGCC
This sequence comes from Ramlibacter sp., assembly GCA_036263715.1. GTDB lineage: Bacteria > Pseudomonadota > Gammaproteobacteria > Burkholderiales > Burkholderiaceae_C > Ramlibacter. The sequence continues at coordinate 78 of DATAGN010000286.1, read as the reverse complement.
CTTGACGCGGTTGTAGAAGACCACGGACCGCGAATCCGCGCCCATCGCGCTGACCAGCCCGAGGCGCCTCGCCCCTGC
>DATAGN010000285.1:0-3822 GCA_036263715.1 Ramlibacter sp. | reverse complement strand
TTCAGCGCTGCACCGAAACGTTGTTCCCGCGCTGGATGATGGTCATCGGCGGGTCACGCATCTCGGTGATCACGGTGCTGTTGTTGTTCGTGCGGGCCGGGCCGGCGCCCATCGCCGCGGTGTTCACCGGCATCGGCGCGCGGGCGACCGCGACGTCCGCCGGGATGACGGTGAAGGTCGGCAGGTCGATGCGGGCCGCGGCCTGGGCCGGAACCATCACGATGTCGCCGGTGACCGGCGTATGCGGCAGGTTCTGGCGCTGCGCGGTCTGGCGGTCGGTCAGCAGCGGCGAGGCATCGCTGTTGGGAGAGACGGTGCGGCCGGTGCGCTCCATGCGGATCGTGCCCGGGGGCACCATCGGGCCGGTCGGGCGGGCGACCTGCGCGATGCTGACGGGATCGCAGTTGGTGCTCAGGTCGAACACCATGCTGGACCCCGGCGCGAAGCGCTGGCTCACCGCTTCCTTCAGCGGCAGGCTCATGTCCACGGGGGCATTCACGCCGCGGTAGACGACACGGCTGTTGCCGTCGTACACGGTGTAGCACGCCATGGCGTTGGCACCGGCAAGCAGCAGTCCGAAAAACAGTCCGATCTTCAGTTTCATGTCTCGCCCTCTTGCCGCCAGGCGGCCCAGTTAGATGTTGCGATCTTGCGCACTCGGCTGTGCATATTGCGCAGGCCAAGCCAGTCATCCGTTGTCAGCATCGTTCCCGCCCGCTCCATGGCCAAACCGGACGTTACCAGCGCGGCGGCGACGATCCAGGGGGAGCGGACGGCCGGATCCATCGCGCGGGCGTACGGCCGAGCTGCGCGGCGTGGCGCAAGGCACGCAACTCGCCGAACCCGGAAGGCGTCGTCTCCAGGAAAGGCTCCAGGTCGGGCCGCCTCACCGCGAAGCCATCGGGCACGCGGCCGAGTTGACGCAGCCAGTGCCCGGTCTGCGCGAGCGAGACCTGCACGTGCCAGCTGCCGCCTTCGCGCTGCTGGCGCCAGAGCGCCGCGCCGGCACCGAAAGCGATGAGGTAGCCGGTGGCCTCGTCCAGGATCTGCATGGGCAGCGGCTTCGGCTTCGACGGATCGCCGGCCGCTTCCGCTTCCGCCAGGTTGAAGCCGGTGGCGGTCTGCACCAGGGAATCGAAGCCGCGGCGGTCCTTCCACGGTCCTTGCGTACCGTAGGCAGACAACGAGACGCAGACAATGCCCGGCCGCTTCGCCGCCAGCGCTTCCGCTCCATGGCCGAGGGCCTGCAGCGCGCCGGGCCGGTAGCCCTGGATGAACACGTGCGCACCGCGCACCAGGGCGTCCATGTCGGCCCGGCCTGCGACGGTGCGAAGGTCCACCAGCACCGAGCGCTTGCCGCGGCTGGTGTCGGCGATCGCTTCGATGTTGGGCAGGTGGGGCGCATTGACGAGCATCACGTCGGCGCCGTAAGCCGCAAGCGCGCGGCCGCCCACCGGCCGGCGAGGATGCGCGTGAGGTCCAGCACGCGCACGCCTTCGAGCGGCCGCTGGTCCTGCGCCAAGGGCGGAAGCGCCAGCGGCGGGGCGTCGCCGATGCGCGTGATCGTCATCAGCGGCTGCGCGGCGACGGCCTGGCCCGCTGCGGTGGCGTCCCACTGCGCGAAGCTGCGCAAGGCCGACGCGACGAGACCGGCGTCGGCCGCGGCTTGCTCGAAGGCGCTCGCGTCCCACCGCAGCATGGCGTGTTCGGCCGACTTGCGGTCGGCGGCGGCAGGGTCGAGCCCGAGCAGGCGGAGAGCCCCCTCCCGGTGATGCGCGAAATTCGCGTGGATGCGCACCCAGCCATCGCGCGTGCGGTACAGGCCCGAGAACTGGTCCCAGAGCTCCGGCACGCGTCCGTCGATGCTGAACCAGGCCAGGCAATCGGCGGCGGCATGCGTGGCGTCGACAGAGACCGTCTGCCGCGGAACGCCGCGCTGGTGTCCGACTTCGCAGGCCGCGAGCGCCGCTGCGGCAATGGTGGATTGCGCGGCAGCGGCGACCGCGAAGGACGAGGGATAGACCGGGTCGGCGCCGGTCAGGTGGGCAAAGGCGAGCGCGTCGGCAGGCAGGCCGGCGAGCCGCCACAGGCCCGCGAGGCTCACGACAGCAGCTTGACGCCCGTCTTGGACTGCACGAAATCGAGCGTGACGCCCGGCGCCAGCTCCACCACCTTCAGGCCCTGATCCGTCACGTCCATGACGGCAAGGTCGGTGATGATGCGGTCGACCACGCCGACGCCGGTGAGAGGCAACGTGCACTTGGGCAGGATCTTCAGGTCCTCGGTGCCGTCCTTCTTCTTCGCCACGTGCTCCATCAGCACGATCACGCGCGGCACGCCGGCCACGAGGTCCATCGCGCCGCCCATGCCCTTGACCATCTTGCCGGGGATCATCCAGTTGGCGAGGTCGCCCTTTTCGCTCACCTGCATGGCGCCGAGGATGGACAGGTTGATCTTGCCGCCGCGGATCATGGCGAAGCTGTCGTGGCTGCCGAAGATGGCGGAGCCCTTGATCGTCGTGACGGTCTGCTTCCCGGCGTTGATCAGGTCGGCGTCGACTTCCTGCTCGGTCGGGAACGGGCCGATGCCCAGCATGCCGTTCTCGGACTGCAGCCACACCTCCTTGTCGCCGGTGAAGTTGGCCACCAGCGTCGGGATGCCGATGCCGAGGTTCACGTAGAAGCCGTCCTGCAGTTCCTGCGCCGCGCGTGCGGCCATCTGGTCTTGGGTCCAGGGCATGTTCGTACTCCTGCTTAGCTGCGGACGGTGCGCTTCTCGATGCGCTTCTCGGGATTGGCGTTGTGCACGATGCGGTGCACGTAGATGCCCGGCAGGTGGATGTCGTCGGGCTCCAGCTCCCCGACCTCCACGATCTTCTCCACTTCGACGATGCAGACCTTGCCCGCCATGGCGCACGCCGGGTTGAAGTTGCGCGCCGTCAGGCGGAAGCGCAGGTTGCCGCTCTTGTCGGCCACGTCGGCTTTCACCAGCGCCACGTCGGGCACCAGCGAGCGCTCCATCACGTAGGTCTCGCCGTCGAACTCGCGCAGCTCCTTGCCCTCGGCCACCATCGTGCCGACGCCGGTCCTGGTGAAGAAGGCCGGGATGCCGGCGCCGCCGGCGCGCAGCTTCTCGGCCAGCGTGCCCTGCGGCGTGAATTCCAGTTCCAGTTCACCGGCAAGGTACTGGCGCTCGAACTCCTTGTTCTCGCCGACGTACGAGGAGATCATCTTCTTGATCTGGCGCGTCTGCAGCAGCTTGCCCAGGCCGAAGTCGTCGACCCCGGCGTTGTTGGAGATGACCGTCAGGTCCTTCACGCCGCTGGCCTTCACCGCCTCGATCAGCGCCTCCGGGATGCCGCACAGGCCGAAGCCGCCGACGGCCAGCAGCTGGCCGCTGCGCACCACGCCGTCCAGCGCCGCAGCCGCATTGGGATAGATCTTGTTCAAGCGAGTCTCCTTGAGGACGCTGCGCCCCGGAGAGGGCGGGGCCGTTGAGGCGCTACGATACTTCCTGGCATGTTACGTAGTAATTCGTAGAGGATAGCCCGATGGACGTCGATTACCGGCTCGCCTTCGAGCACGCACCCGTGGGGCTCTGCGTCTCGCGCAACCGGGTCATCGTGGATTGCAATGCACAGCTGTGCGAGATGTTCGGGTGGTCTCGCGAGCTGCTCACCGGTCAATCGTTCCTGGTGCTCTACCCCAGCGCCGAGGAGTATGAGCGCCTCGGCGCCCGCATGGTGCCGATCCTCAACGCCAAGGGCCACTACGCCGACGACCGGATCATGAAGCGCGCCAGCGGCGAGGTGTTCTGGTGCCA
>DATAGN010000284.1:0-2901 GCA_036263715.1 Ramlibacter sp. | reverse complement strand
ATGTCCCCCGGAGCGCGGCTCGCCTCCGGCTCGCCACGCATCTCCTCCTTTATTTCGCAAGACGGACACCCCCGTCCCGATGCTCCGTGGTGGGCACCACCCGCACGCCAACCCCGGAGGCCAGGGCGGGGCAGCCCGTCTCACCGAAATAAAGGAGGAGATGCGGACCGAGCCGGAGGCGAGGTTCGCTCCGGGGGACATTCGGTGGAACGGGCTGCCCCGTCCTGGGCCGGTGCCAAAAGGCACGGGCGACCTTGACCGCGTCAGTCGCGCACTTTGCCGAGCAGCAGGAACTCCATGAGAGCCTTCTGCACGTGCATCCGGTTCTCCGCCTCGTCCCACACCACCGACTGCGGTCCGTCGATGACGTCCGCTTCGACTTCCTCGCCGCGGTGCGCCGGCAGGCAGTGCATGAACAGCGCGTCGCGCTTGGCCACGCGCATCATCTCCGTGTCCACGCACCAGTCGGCGAAGGCCTTGCGGCGCTCCTCGTTCTCGGCTTCGAAGCCCATGCTGGTCCACACGTCGGTGGTCACCAGGTCGGCGCCACGGCAGGCTTCCATCGGGTCGCGGAAGACCTTGTAGCTTTCGCTGCTGCGAATGCCGGCGATGTCCTGGTCGACCTCGTAGCCGCTGGGCGTGCTCACGTGCACGGTGAAGCCAAGCAGTTCGGCCGCCTGCAGCCACGTGTTGGCCATGTTGTTGCCGTCACCCACCCAGGCGACGACGCGGCCCCTGATGGAGCCGCGGTGCTCGATGTAGGTGAAGATGTCGGCCAGGATCTGGCAGGGGTGGAACTCGTTGGTGAGGCCGTTGATCACCGGCACGCGCGAGTGCTCGGCGAAGCGCTCGATCTTGTCCTGTCCGAAGGTGCGGATCATCACCAGGTCCACCATGCGGCTGATCACCTTGGCGCTGTCCTCGATCGGTTCGGCGCGACCGAGCTGGCTGTCGCCGGTGGTGAGGTGCACCACCGAGCCGCCCAGCTGGTACATGCCGGCCTCGAAGCTCACGCGGGTGCGCGTCGAAGCCTTCTCGAAGATCATCGCCAGCGTGCGGTCCGCCAGCGGGTGGTACTTCTCGTAGTTCTTGAACTTGCGCTTGATCACCGCCGCACGCTGGAAGATCCACTCGTGCTCCTCCGTGCTGAAGTCGCTGAACTGCAGGAAATGCCGGATCGCCATCGTCTCCATCACTTTCCGCGCTTCATTCCGCCAGCAGGTTCTTCACCAGCGGTGCCAGGATGGAGACGATCTCGTCCGCCTGCGCGGTGTTCAGGATCAGCGGCGGCAGCAGCCGCACGACCGTATCGGCGGTGACGCTGATCATCAGGCCGGCGTCGGCCGCGCGTTGCGTGAGCACGCCGCACGGCCTGGCCAGCTCGATGCCGATCATCAGGCCCTGGCCGCGGATTTCCGTCACGCCTTTCAGGCCGCCGAGCTCGCGTGCCAACGCGCCCTTCAAGTGGGCGCCGACGCGCGATGCGTTTTCCAGCAGGCCGTCCTCTTCCATGATGCGGATGGTCTCCACGCCCGCGCGCATGGCCAGCGGATTGCCGCCGAAGGTGGTGCCGTGGTTGCCGGGCTGGAAGATTTCCGCCGCGCGCGGGCCGGCGACGACCGCGCCGATCGGCACGCCCGATCCCAGGCCCTTGGCCAGCGGCATCACATCCGGAACGATCCCCGCCCACTGGTGCGCGAACCACTTGCCGGTGCGGCCCATGCCGCACTGCACCTCGTCGATCATCAGCAGCCAGTTGCGCTGGTCGCAGACTTCGCGCACCTTCTGCAGGTAGTCCGCGCGCATCTGGTTGATGCCGCCTTCCCCCTGGATGGTCTCGAAGAAAACCGCCACCACGTTCTTGTTGCCGTCGGTGGCCTGCCGCAGGGCGTCGATGTCGTTCAGCGGCACGCGGATGAAGCCCTGCACCAGCGGCTCGAAGCCCTTCTGCACCTTCTCGTTGCCGGTCGCCGACAGGGTGGCGATGCTGCGGCCGTGGAAAGCCTTCTCGTACACCACGATCTGCGGGTTCTCGATGCCGCGGTCATGCCCGAACTTGCGCGCCAGCTTGATCGCGGCCTCGTTCGCCTCCAGCCCGGTGGAGCCGAAGAACACGTTGGTCATGCCGGACAGCTGCACCAGCTTGGCCGCCAGCGTCTCCTGGTGGGGCACGTGGTAGTAGTTGCTGCTGTGGATGATCTTCGCCACCTGGTCCTGCAGCGCGGGCACCAGCTTCGGGTGGCTGTGGCCGAGCGTGTTGACGGCGATGCCCGCCAGCGCGTCGAGGTAGCGCTTGCCGTTCACGTCCCACAGGTACACGCCTTCACCGTGCGACAGCGCGATCGGCAGCCGCCCGTAGGTGTTCATGGTGTGGGGCGATCCCGCCTCGATGTGAGCCATTGCGCTGGTCCTCGTCACAAACAAAATCGGCTCAACCAGTGAGCCTCTGGAGCACGATTGTAGGCACACGCATTGCGTGCTTTGCTTGAGAATTCCGCATCACAGCGATGCCGAGCGACAGCCTGCCGACAGCTGCGCGGCGTCCAACTCCAGGGCGCAACTCTTATATAAGATAGAATACTTGTGCACCGCAGCAAGCACGGCCTTGCGCGCGCGCCCAGCGATCCCACCCATGGCCTCCAGCACCGCCAAAGAAGTGTTCATCCAGGGCATCACCCGCGACGGGAGGACCTTCCGTCCGAGCGACTGGGCGGAGCGGCTGGCCGGCGTCATGAGCTCCTTCCGCCCCGGCGGCGCGCAGCCCGGCAGCCACCTGAGTTACTCCCCCTGGTGCGTGCCGACGGTGTGCAACGGGGTGAAGTGCGTGGTGGTGAACAGCGCACTGCGCAACCACGAACCGATGGCGTGGGACTTCGTCATGAACTTCGCGAAGGACAACGA
>DATAGN010000283.1:0-25166 GCA_036263715.1 Ramlibacter sp. | reverse complement strand
CGGGGGACATTCGCCCAGGCGGGTTGCCCCATCCCGGTCCGGAGCGAGGCACGATGTACGAAGCACAACCGCGCGCGGCTGATAGATTCATGGGTTCGCTGCAAGGAGACACCATGGATACGAAGACCCGCGACCCGGGCGAGGCGCCGCTGTACGAAGTGCGAGGCCCCTGCGCGTGGATCACGCTGCGCCGGCCCGCCGTGCTCAACCGGCTGCAGGCCCAGGACGTGAGCGACCTGCGCGATCTGTTCGCCCGCATCAACGAGGACAGTTCGCTGCGCGCCCTCGTCATCACCGGCACCGGCCGCGTGTTCTGCTCCGGCTACGACCTCGACGACCTCGGCGAGCGCAGCGGCGCGCTGCCGCCCGGCGCGCGCGCCGGCAAGGCGCCGCCGGACTTCTCGGCGATGACGGTGGAGCTGGAGACCTTGCGGGTGCCGACGATCTGCCGCCTCAATGGCAGCGTCTACGGGGGCGCGACCGACCTGGCCCTCAGCTGCGACTTCCGCGTGGGCACCACCGCCTGCGAGATGTTCATGCCCGCCAGTCGCCTGGGCCTGCACTACTACACGCAGGGGCTCATCCGCTGGTCCTCGCGCATCGGCATCAACGCGGCCAAGAAGATGTTCCTGACCGGTGCCACCATCAAGGCCGACGAGATGGCCCGCATCGGCTTCCTCACCGACGTCGTGGCACCCGAGGACCTGGACGCCACCGTCGCGCGACTGGCCGACACGCTGTGCACCCAGGCGCCCCGCGCCGTCGAAGGCATGAAGCGCGCCCTGAACGAAATCGCCCGTGGCGAGCTCGACATGGCCGCGAGCGACGCCCGCCACATGGCCAGCCTCGGCTCGCGCGACCTGCGCGAAGGCATGGCCGCGTGGCACGAAAAGCGCAAGCCCGTGTTCACGGGCGAATGAAGCGGACCGCCGTTGCGCCACCCGCCATCCAGCAGTACCAGGAGACCAGCATGCAGTTTTCCCGCCGACAGATCCTCGCCGCGCTCGGCGCCACGCCCCTTGCGCTGGCCACCACCGCCCGCGCCCAGGCCTTCCCCTCGCAGCCGATCAAGATGGTCCTCGGCTACACCACCGGCGGCGCCGCGGACGCGGTGGCGCGCGGCCTTGCTCTCGGGCTGCAGAAGGCCATGGGCCAGACCATCGTGATGGAGTACAAGCCGGGCGCCGGTGGCGCCATCGCCGCTGCGGCAGTCGCGCGTGCCCCCGCCGACGGCTACACGATCTACCTGGCCGACACCGGCGGCATGTCGATCATCCCGAGCCTGCGCCAGGTGGGCTACGACCCGGTGCGCGACTTCACGCCGCTGTCGTACGTGGGCTCCGCCGGCCTGGTGGTGCTGGTGAACCAGCAGGTGCCGGCCACCGACATCCCGTCGCTGGTCCGGCTGATGAAGGACAAGCCCGGCGCCTTCTCGTACTCGTCGTCGGGCATCGGCTCGCCGCACCACCTCGCCACCGAGCTGTTCAAGCAGATGACGGGCACCGACGCCAAGCACATCCCGTACAAGGGCGCGGCGGCGGCGCTGAACGACCTGATGGGCGGGCAGGTGCAGATCTCCTTCTCCACCATCTCGCCGGCCCTGCCGCTGATCCAGTCCGGCAAGGTGCGCGCGATCGCGGTCACCTCCGCCAAGCGCTCGCCCAGCCTGCCGCAGGTGCCGACCATCGCGGAACAGGGCGTCGCCGGCTACGACGCGACGCCCTGGTTCGCGGTGGTGGCGCCGCCCAACCTGCCGGCGCCGGTGGCGGCCAGGCTGCAGGCCGCCTTCGTCACCGCGCTGAGCGACCGGGAAGCCGTCGCGGCCCTGGAGAAGCTGGGCGTGGAAGACCTCTCGCCGCGGACGCCGGCCGCAGTCACGCAGTTGATCCGGTCCGACCTGGAGAAGTGGACCCGCGTCACCCGCACGGCCGGCATCAAGCTCGAGGAGTCCTGAAGTCTCCCAACTGGAGGAGGCGCCGGGGGGCGGGGCTGGCGCAAGATCGCCGGGCGTTGGAGACGTCTCCCCGCTATCCTCGCAGTCCGGAGAAAAGGAGGCCGACATGAGAGTCCTGGTGTGCGACGACCATTCGCTGTTCCGCGAGGGGCTGCGGCTGCTGCTGGAAAAGCTGGACTCCACCATGGAGGTCACCCTCACCGCTTCCGCGACCGAGGCGCTCGCCTCCACCCGCACCGCCATGTTCGACCTGATCCTGATGGACTGGCACATGGACGGCCTCCAGGGCGCCAAGGCGCTGGAGGCTTTGCGCGAGGCGGCGCCGCTCACCCGCGTGGTGGTGCTCTCGGGCGACCGCAGCGCGGAACTGGTACGCACGGCGATCGACCTTGGCGCCGCCGGCTTCATTCCCAAGGACTCGCCGCCCGCGCAGCTGATGACGGCGGTACGCACCATTGCGGACGGCGGCGTCTACCTGCCCACCGGCGGCATGCAGCCGATCCAGACGCGCGACGTGCGTGACGCCTTCCCGCAGCTCACCGAACGCCAGGCCGACGTGCTGCGCGCGGCGCTGCGGGGCAGCTCGAACAAGCTGATCGCGCGGCAACTCGGCATCAGCGACGGCACCGTCAAGACGCACCTGCGCGCCATCTACCAGGAGCTGGGCACCCGCAATCGCACGGAGGCGGTGTACATGGCGGCGGAGCAGGGAGTGCGGATTTCCTGACGCCTCCCTCTCCCGCAAGCGGGAGAGGGAGTTCACAGGACGTCGACCTCGGTCGTCCAGCTCTCGCCGGAGCGTGTCGCCGTGAGCCAGCCACACCCGTTCCTGCCGTCCGCCAGGATCCGCGCCTCCACGTCGCAGCGATAACGCTGCCCGCCCCAAGCAAATTCGAACGCGTCCTCCGTCAGCAGGTTGTGACGCGACTCGTTCGCGAACGGGTAGGGCGCGTAGAGCGCCGGCGCGTGGTGCGAGTGGAACTCGGTGTGCAGGCGGCTGCCCAGGTTGGCGACCCGGATGCGCGCCGTGCAGCCGAGGTGCGCGTCACCGGAGAGGAAGACGACGTTGGGCAGCGCCTCGTCGCACAGCTGCGCGAGCAGCGCGTGCAGCGATGCGGGGTAGCCCTGCCAGTTGTCCAGGTAGAGCGGATCGTCGATGCAGTCGCGCGTGCGCGGCAGCAGCATCGCGGAGCTCGCCACCACCTTCAGGTCGCCGCGCGGCGCGTCGCGCAGCCAGTACCGCAACTGCTTGGTCTGGTCCGCACCCAGCATGGTCGCGGTGGCGATGCTGTCGGCCGTGCGCAGCTCGCGCTGCGTGCGCGTGTCGGCCATGAACAGGCGCCAGCCGGCGCCGGCTTCGACGACCTGCACGTCCCGCCGCGGCGCGTCGCCCATGCGCTGGTGCCGCCAGAAGGCCTCCATGGCGATCCCGAAGCGGCGCTCGCCCGGCAGCGGCAGCGCCGGCTCCCAGTTGTCGACGATCTCGTGGTCGTCGGGGATCAGCCGGGCCAGGTCGATCGCGTCCTGCGGCAGGTCGTTCAGCGGCCCCGTTTCGCGGTCGCTGAATTCCTCGTAGGCGAGCCGGAAGGCGTCGTCCAGGCGCAGCGGATCCAGCAGGCCGTAAGTCGCGTCGACGTAGACCTGGTCGCCCAGCATCACGATCCGTTCGGGCCAGGCGGCACCGGGCTGCTCCAGGTGATCGGACAGGGCGCGCCAGGAGGCGTGCGCCATGCGGCGGTCCAGCATGCCCGCCGGGTACTGGCAGCTGGCGAAGGCGAAGTGCAGCGCGCCGGGCACCTCGGTGCGCGCCGGGCGCGGTGCAGCGACCACGTACTTGGACAGGCGCTCGCCGACGTCCGCATGCACCTGGGCGAAGGCGGCGTGCAGCTCCTGCGCCCCGACGGACACCGGGTTGCGCATCGCAGCGTCGTGCGGCGGGCGCGCGACTTCAGGCAGGAATTCGTCGCGCCGCAGCTTGGCGCGGAAGGTGCGGTCCGGCCGACCCAACGGTTGCTCGTAGCGCAGCAGGCACAGGTAGTGCGATGCGTCGATGTGTCCATGCGGCACGGGTGTCCAGGCGCAGTCGTCCACCGTGGTGACGGGCAGCTCCTCGTGTTCGCGCAAGGCCAGCTGCCAGCTGCTGCCCTCGCGCGCCAGCGGCGCGAACACCGCCGCGGCGCGCCCCCAGCCGCGTTCGGACTGCACGCACCAGCCGGCGCCATCGCGCTTGAGCGCGGTCGGCGGCAGCTTCCACAGGCGCGTGCTCATGCCAGGAACTCGCGGATGGCCGGGAACACGTCACGCGCGGCATTGCGGCCGATCAGGCAGTCCTGGTGGCCGTAGCCGGGCACCGGCTTTTCGCGGAAGGGCACGCCGGCGAAATCCATCTGCTGCTTCATGACGTGCAGCGAGTGCACGTCCACCAAGCAGTTCTCCACGCCGTGGATGCCCAGCGTGCCATCGGTGGGCCAGCGCTGGCCCAGGCGCGCCGGGCTGGTGTCGAAGGGTTCGCCGGCGGCGTCGGTGATCGTGTTCAGGCGCGCGAAGTGGATCGCCTGCGCCACCGTGTCCAGGTGCAGCGGCCCGAACAGGTCCTCGATGGCGGCCAGCGTCGTCGGCGCGATGTTGGCCAGGCTGAAATCGCGCGCATACAGGGCATCCATGCGGTGGCGAAAGCCTGCCCAGGTAGCGCGCTGCCACGGCGGCAGGAAGGGGTTTTCCAGCAGGAACTCGTCGTCGGGGTAGGGCAGCGTGGAGAGCAGCCGGTCCATCAGGCTGCCGCCGGCGGTCTGCTGCGCGGGACTGTGGAACTGGAAGTCCTGCGGCAGGATCGCCCGGCGCAGCGCGCGCATGAAGTAGGCCCGCAGCACGTTGTCGTCGCTGTACGCGAGCAGCGGGCCCTTTTGCGACAGCACGATGCGGTGCAGGTTGTCCGGCAGGTGCCGCAGCTTCGCCTCGCACTCGGCGGCCTGCCGCCAGGGCGCGCTGCCACCGGTTTGCTCCCAGCGCTGCAACATCGCGTCGTCGGCTAGCAGCGCCATGCTCAATTGCACGGCGCCGATGCAGTGCGCGAGCACGTCCACGCGCCGTCCGGTCAGCGTGCGGATGTGCGCGACGGCCGCCGGAATGTCGACGAAGGCCGCGTCCTCGAAGCGCCAGGGCAGCTTCGCTGTGGGCAAGGCGGCGCTGGTGCGCAGGTCGATCACCCAGACGTCGTGCCCGGCGTGCCAGAGATGCCGCGCCAGCGGCTCGGGGATCGCCGGGTGCGTGAAGGTGTTGCCGCTGGCGCTGTAGCCGTGGATCAGGGCGACGGGCGGGCAGCCGGGATGGGCGAAGTTGGTCAGCAGCACCTGCGCGGGTTCCAGCGGCGGATGCACGTCGAACTGCAGCGCATGCACCTTCGGTTGCGGCAGGCCGGCGACCGGCCCGGGCTTGAGCTGCGGCGTCCACGCCGGCGCAGGGTCGGGGGCGCGGAAGGACCAGGTGTGCACGCTGGCCAGCGTGCGCAGCCAGGCCAGGCCCAGCGACGCGAACTCCGCCAGCGCGACGACCTGGTTCTCCTGCTTCGTGATGCGCATGAGCGGCACGCCCTGGCGTGCCATGAAGCGGCCATCCACCTTGAGCAGCGCCGACGGCGTGCCGGGAAAGCCCTGCAGCTTCATCTCGGTGAGCTGCCGCCACGGGTTGCACTTGCTCGCGTAGGTCAAGCGCTTGCTGCCGCTGAAGACACACGCCTTAGCGAGCTGCGCGGCCAGCGCCGGGCGGGTCTCCTTGAGCGCCTTGCCCACTTCCAGCCGGTAGTCGAAGCAACGCATCTCGCCCGCACGCGCGGCGGAGTTCAGGAAGCGCTGGAGGGTCAGGCCGGTGCCCTTGCGCTCGCCCAAAGCCCAGCGGTCCCACAGCTCGCGCGTGCCGCGGTTGGTGAGCCAGGCGCTGCCGGCGCGCAGCGCGTGCGCCACCGCAACGCCGCCGCCGGGTTCGGTCAGCGCCATGGAACCGGAGATCTGCGCGATGTGCACGGCACGCTGGTCGCGTTCGCTCTCGCGCAAGGTCATGATCTCGCAGCGCGCGGCGCTGCCGCCTTCGAAGACGCGCAGGAAGGAGCGCCCGGGGTCGAGCCGCAGTTCGCGCTGCGCACGTGTGGTGAGGTCGGCGATCGCCACCGGCTCGAAGCACAGGGTCAGCTCGACCCACCAGTCGCCCACGGCGCCGGCGAGGCGTTCCATGATCTCCGCTTCGGTGGGCACGGGCGGTCGGCTGGGCGTGCAGTCCTTGGCTTCGCGCAGCACCGGCCGGGCCGGCAGGGCGACGGCGCGCGTGCCGGACCGCGTCCAGTTCCAGTGCGTGTCGACCAGCGTGCGCACCGCATGGCGCGCGATCGCGGAGATGGTCAACGCCGGATTGGCGCCAAGCGAGCCCGGCAGGATGGAGCCGTCGAGGATCAGCAGCCCTTCGTGGAACGGGTCCTTCGCACCCGGGGCGGCGTCGAACACGCGCCCGAGCACATCGACCACGCCGTCGCGCACGGATTCGCCGATCGCGCAGCCTCCCAGCGGATGCACGGTGAGCACCGGCCCGCGCTTGCCGGCGACCAGCGTGTCGACGCTCGCCGGCAGCGGCCGCCACAGCGGGTTGGGCAGCACCGTGGCGCCTTCGGCCGCATCGCGGAACACCGCGTTCGCCTGCCGCCAGGTGTAGTCCATGAGCGGCGAGGTGCGTACGCCGTCCCAGTCGATGCCGACGCGGCCCTCGATGTGGCGGTGCCGCGGATCCATGTCGGTGTGGCCCAGGACGATGCGGCCGGCCGCCTCGTCGTGGCCGATCACGCCCAGCAGCAGCGTCCTTTCCATCTTGCGCGGATCCACCGCCATGCTGTCGCGGCCGTCCAGGCCGGGGCCCGGCCGCTCGGTCAGCCCGTGCAGCAGGTTGGTGGTGGTCACCGTCTCCTCGAAGAAGCGCTTGAGTGGCGCGGGCACCGCGAACTCCTGCAGCAGGGCGCCTTCGAGCTCCACCACGCCCGTGATGGTCGGCCCGACCTCGCGCCGGTGCAGCGGCCGGTGCTCGTCGTCGGTGGCATGCACCTCGCGCGGCCCATCGTGCAGGGCCACGAGGTTGTCGCCATTGCAGGAAAAGCGCGTGCCCAGCGTGTCGGAAAAGCGCAGCGCATCGCAGCGGGAGCGCAGCAGGATTTCCGTGCTGCCCAGCGTGCCGGCGGCCAGGATCACCTTCTTCGCCTTGATCCAGGCGGGCCCGTGCCGCAGGCGGACCGACTCGTTCGTGTAGACGGTCTCCACCTCCCAGTGGTCGTCCGCCCGTTGCACCCGCAGCACGCTGCAGCCGGTGAAGATCTCCACGCCCGCTTCGCGCGCCTGCCGCAGCAAGGTGGTGTCGAGCGATTTCTTCGCCCCGACGTTGCACCCCGTCATGCAGTCGCCGCACAGCGTGCAGGCCGGCTGCTCCGGCGTGCCGGCGCCGGTCTGCACCGTGATCTGCGCGTGGCGAAACGGCAGGCCCGCCCGGTCGGCCAGCGCCTCGAGCGCGGCGCGCTTGCGCAGCGGCGTGGCGCGCAGGCCGTCGTTGGCACCCAGGGCGTCCTTCACCTGCGCCAGCGCGCCGGAGGCGAGCGCGGGCGCCAGGCAAGCCGGCAGCCGGCACTGGTCGAACTGCGGCTCCTCCATCACGCCCGCGTTGATCAGCGAGCCGCCGCCCAGGCCGTTGCCGACGATCGCGGACACGTCGGGCCCCACGCGCACGTCCAGCAGGGCCTCGGCGCGGCCGACCGCCTCGTCGCTGGAGGTGCGATGCACGCGCACGTGCGCCGGCAGTTCCTCCAGCCGCGAGGGGAACATGCCGGGTGCGTATTCGCGTCCGCGCTCCAGCACGCACACGTCGATGTCCTTGCCCTGTGCGTCCTGGCAAGTGGCGAGCTCGTACGCAGCCATCGCACCGCCATAACCGCTGCCGACGATCAGCACGTCCCACACGCGAGCGGGCTGCGCCAGCAGGTGCGTGTAGTCGCGCGACAGCCGGCGCAGGCTTTGCGGCGAACGCGCGCCTGCGTCCATCACGCCACGCGGGCGTCGAGCACGCGCGCCAGCTCCGCCTGCAGCACCGGCAGCGCCACCGGCTTGTGCAGCAGCTTGATGCCCGCGCGGGCTGCTTCCTGCAAGCGGTCGGGCGCCGTGTCACCGCTGATCAGCAGCGAGGGGGTCGGCCCGACGGCGGCCACGACGCCGTGGATCGCCTGGATGCCGTTCTCGCCATTGCGCAGGCGCATGTCGGCCAGGATCACGTGGGGCTTGTCGGCCAGCGCATGCCGCCTGGCTTCCTCCCCGGACGCGGCCTCCACGCACCGGCAACCCAGTTCCTCCAGCAGCACGCGCATGCCCAGGCGCACGGAGCGCTCGTCGTCGATCACCAGCACCGTGAGGCCCGAGAAGTCCTTGGCGATGGTGGGTTCCGGCGTCGGCACGGCCGCGGTGTCGTAGGCCTCCAGCGGCACCCGCAGCGTGATGCGCGTGCCCTCGCCCTCGCGCGAATGCAGCTCCACCCGGATGCCAAGCAGCGTGCACAGGCGGCGCACGATCGACAGTCCGAGGCCCAGCCCCTTGGCGCGATCACGTTCGGCGTTGTCCACCTGGTAGAACTCCTCGAACACGTTGGCGTGTTCGCTGTCCGGAATCCCGGGGCCCGTGTCCTGCACCGTGATGCAGGCGGCACCGCCTTCGACGGCCAGCCGCAGGGAGATCACTCCTTCGCTGGTGAACTTGATCGCGTTCTCCGTGAGGTTGCGCAGGATGCGCAGCACCAGCGTCGGGTCGGTCCAGCAACGCACGCCGGGCGGCGCGTCGACCACGGCCCGCAAGCCCTTTTCCTCGATCGCCGCGCGCATCTCCGCGTGGTGCATGCGCAGCATCTCGCCGAGGTCCACCACCTTGCGGGCCGGCTCCACGACACCGGCATCGAGCTTGGAGATGTCCAGCAGCTGGTCGAGCTGTTCGGACAAGGCCACGGTCACCTGGCTCAGGAGGTCGACCACCTCGCGGTCGCGCCCCTCGATCGGGCGCAGCGACAACGCCGCGACGAGCAGGCCGATGGTGTGCAGCGGCTGGCGCAGGTCGTGGCTGGCCGCGGCGAGGAAGCGGGTCTTGGCCTGGTTGGCCTGGTTCGCCTGCAGCAGCGCGTCCTGCAGCTGCGCGGTGAGCTCGCGGTCCTGGAAGCGCATCTGCACCGACTCGCTGAAGTTCTTCCAGGCATTGCGTGCCAGGCCGAGCAGGACCCAGATGTACATGGCGAACAGCACCGCCACCGAAGCCTCCACCCAGGTGGGCCGCGCACCCGCCTGGCTGAACAAGGCCCACAGCGGCAGGGTGCCCACGGCGGGCAGTACGTAGGCGCGGAAGATCGCGCGGTGGCCAGCCGTCGTGCCGACGGCGCCGGTGCACAGGCCCAGGAGCATCAGCGTCTGGAACGAACGTTCCGCGTCCTGCAGGAAGGGGTAGGCCGCCAGGCTCAGGCCATGGGCCGTGCCATTGACGAAACTCAGGATGGTGGCCGTGCGCAAGCGCCTGTCGGTGGGAATGTGCGTCTGCGTCGGCAACACGCCCAGCCAGCGCCAGCGCACGAGCAGGATACCGATGGTGACCACGGCCCACAGCGCGGGGATCCACGGCGGCATGCGTTGCGCCGCGATGGCGGCGAGCACCACCATCAGCACGCCCACGGCGATCGGCACGCGCCGGCTCTGCTCGGCCAGCAGCTCCAGCAGGTGCTGCTCGACCTCCTCGCGGGGTGCCCTTGCCCCTGCTTCCTGCATGACTTCTCCTCCTTGACGGCAGGTGGCGATGGTGCGGCAGGATGGCTGCTGCCGCAAGGCCCGTCTCTGCGCGATGGGGGAGCCGGCCCCCGCGCGCTGCGACCATAATCCGCGCCACCATGGTCCACACGATCGGCATCGTCGGGGTCGGCAACATGGGCGGCGGCATGGCCGCCCGCCTGCTGGAACGCGGCTGGCGAGTGCGGGCCTGCGACCTGGTGCAGTCGAAAGTGCAAACGCTGGTGGCGCAAGGCGCCACGCCGGCCGCGACACCGGCGGACGCGACCCGCGACGCGCAGGCCCTGATCGTCTGCGTCGTCGACGCCGCGCAAACGCAGGAGGTGCTGTTCGGCACCAACGGCGCCGCGGGGGCGCTGCCGCCGGGAGCGCCCGTCCTGCTGTGTCCCACCATCGCACCGGACGACGTGGAGGCGATTGCCGGCGCTCTCGCCGAGCGCGGCCTGCTCGCGGTCGACTGCCCCATGTCCGGCGGCCCGGCCCGTGCGCGCGACGGCAGCATGAGCCTGATGGTGGCCTGCGCCGAGCCGGTCTGGGAGGCCAGCCGCGCACTGCTGGAGACCCTGAGCGCCGGCGTCCTGCGCGTCGGAACCCGGTGCGGCGACGGCGCCCGCACCAAGCTGGTGAACAACCTGCTGGCCGGCATCAACCTGGCCGGCGCGGCCGAGGCCCTGGCCCTGGCGCAGCATCTGGGCCTGGATCCCGGCCGCACGCTGGACGTGATCGAACAGTCCAGTGGCCAGAGCTGGATCGGCTCGGACCGCATGCGGCGGGCCATCGCCGGCGACTACGCGCCGCGCGCGCACGTCACGCTGCTGCAGAAGGACACGCGGCTGGCGCTGGAAGCGGCGCGCGCGGCCGGTTTCCACGCGGCCCTGGGGCCGGTGGCGCATGATGCGTTCAACCGCGCGGTGGACGCCGGCCACGGCGGCCGCGACGACGCGGTGCTCTTCGAACTGTTCCGCAAGCCATGACGAAGGTCCTGGTCGTCGAGGACGACGACGCCATCCGCAACAACGTCGCCCGCCTGCTGCGCCTGGAGGGCTACGACATCTGCGTGGCCAGCAACGGCACCGAGGGCTTGCAGGCCGCCCGGCGCGAGCAGCCGGACGTGCTGGTCAGCGACATCAACATGCCCGGCCTGGACGGCTTCGCGCTGGTGGAGACCTTGCGCAAGGACCCGAAGCTGGCCACCGTCTGCGTGCTGATGCTCACCGCGCTGGACGACCGCGCCAGCATGCGGCGGGGCATGACCGCAGGTGCCGACGATTACCTGGCCAAGCCATTCACCCGTACCGAATTGCTGGAGGCGCTGGACGGCCTGCTGAAGAAGCGCGGGCGCATCGAGTCGTCGATCCACTCCGCCGTGCAGGCGCGCGAAGACGACCTCAAGCGCGCCTTCACCGAAAGCCTGGGCGGCCATCCCATGGCGGACAAGGTCGGCCTGCAGGCGCCCGAAGGCGCGGTGGCCGACCAGGTGCTGCAGGCAGTGGTGCTGTTCTCGGACATCCGCAACTTCACCTCGCTGGCCGAGAAGCTCGATTCGAGCGAGGTCGCCGAGCTGCTGACGCAGTACTTCGAGCGGACCTCCGAGCCCTTGCTGCGCCACGGGGGCCGGCACCTGAAGTTCATCGGGGACGGGCTGATGGCCCTGTTCTCCGACGGCGGCAACGGCGCCGCGCTGCCGGCGGCGCGCCGCGCCGTGTCGGCCGCGCTCGCCGTGACGCTCGCCACGCACGAGTTCCGCCAGTGGCTGGCCGAACGTTTCGCCGAGCGCGGCCTGCCACCTTTCGCCATCGGCGTGGGCCTGCATGCCGGCGAGGTGACGATCTGCCGGCTGGGCAGCGGCGACGTGCGCGACACGACACCCATCGGTGACACCGTCAACACCGCCGCCCGCCTGCAGGGCGCCAGCAAGGAGCTCGGCTGGACCGTGGTGGCGAGCACCGCCTTGCTGGAAGTCGCCGGCCCGGGCGTGCAGACCGGCGGCATGACTTCGCTGGAGGTGCGCGGCCGCAATGGCTGGGTGGACGTGGCGGAGATCGTCGGCCTGGACGCGACCGAGGAGGACCGGCAGCACGGCCTGGCCGTCACGGCGGAGCGCGCCGAGGAAATCCGCCAGGCCCTGCACACCAACTCCGAGATCACTGCACGCGCGGTCAAGGGCGCGCTGCGCAACAAGCTGTCCACGCTGAAGGACCACCGCTTCGAGCCGGGCGAGGCGCCGCTGCGGCTGAAGGGCTTCCGCCTGACGCGCAAGATCGCCTCCGGCGGCATGACCGAGGTGTACCTCGCGGTGCGCGATTCGGACGGCGTGGCCGTGGTGCTGAAGGTGCTGGACGCGTCCGGCACGCATGCGGGCGTGAACCTCGCGCGCTTCATCCAGGAATACGCGCTGCTGTCGAAGCTGAACGACCCGCACATCGTGCGCATCTACGACCAGGGCTTCACCGACGACCATGCATACATCGCCATGGAGTACTTCGAGTGCGGCGACCTGCGCTCCGAACTGCGCAAGGGCATGAGCCAGCGGCGGGCGGTGGACGTGGTGGCGCAGATCTCCGTGGCGCTGGAGGCGATCCACTCGCAGGGCATCATCCACCGGGACCTGAAGCCCGAGAACGTGATGCTGCGCCCGGACGGCAGCGTGGCGATCGCCGACTTCGGCGTGGCAAAGTCCATCCTGCAGGAGGACCGCCTGGGTCTTGCCCAGACGAAGCATGGCGAGGTGGTGGGCACGCCCTACTACCTGAGCCCGGAGCAGGCGGCCGGGCGCGACATCACGCCGGCCACCGACCTGTACAGCCTGGGGGTCATGTTCTACGAGATGCTGACCGGGGCGCGTCCCTACAGCGGCGATTCGTTGGACATGCTGCTCGCGCGCCACCTGAGCGCGCCGACGCCGATCCTTCCCGCCGAACACCAGCTGCTGCAGCCGGTGCTGGAAAAGCTGATGGCCAAGAACCCCCTGGATCGCTACACCAGCGCCTCGGCGGTGCTGCAGGACCTGGAACGGCTGAGGCTGCTCAGGACGAGTCCCCGCGGGTAGGCTGCGCCCGGCACGGGCAAGGGGCCACGCCTACAATGGCCCGATGATCTCCCGCGAACCCACCATCGAGCGCCTGGCCACTGCGCGGGCGCTGCTGCTCGAGCCCTTCGGCCTGGACGAAACGCACCTGGCCCGCGCGCTGTCCGAGATCCGCGCGCACCGCGTCGACGACGCCGACCTCTACTTCCAGTACACGCGCAGCGAGGGCTGGAGCCTGGAAGAAGGCATCGTCAAGACCGGCAGCTTCAGCATCGACCAGGGCGTCGGCGTGCGGGCGGTGAGCGGCGAGAAGACGGCCTTCGCCTATTCGGATGATATTTCCGAGGCCTCCCTGCTGGACGCGGCGCGCACGGTGCGCACGATCGCGTCTTCCGCGGGCGATGCCCAGGTGAAGGTGCCGGCCCAGCAGGTCGCCGGCAGCCGCACGCTGTACAACGGCGTGGACCCGATCACCACCCTGGACAGCACCGCCAAGGTCAACCTGCTCGGGCGCGCCGAGAAGATGGCCCGCGCCAAGGACCCGCGCGTCGTGCAGGTGATGGCCGGGCTGGCGAGCGAGTACGACGTGGTGCTGGTCGCCCGCGCGGACGGCACGATCGCCGCCGACGTGCGACCGCTGGTGCGCCTGTCGGTGACGGTGATCGCCGAGCAGAACGGCCGCCGCGAGATGGGTTCCGGCGGTGGCGGTGGCCGCTTCGGCCTGGCTTACTTCGACGACGAACGCCTGGAGGCCTACGTCAGCGACGCGGTGCGTTCGGCACTGGTGAACCTCGAGTCGCGCCCCGCACCTGCCGGCGAGATGGTGGTGGTGCTCGGCCCGGGCTGGCCCGGCATCCTGCTGCACGAAGCGGTGGGCCACGGCCTGGAAGGTGACTTCAACCGCAAGGGCTCCAGCGCCTTCTCCGGCCGCGTCGGCCAGCGCGTCGCCGCCAGGGGCGTGACGGTGCTGGACGACGGCACCATCGCCGATCGCCGCGGCTCGCTGAACGTGGACGACGAGGGCAATCCCAGCCAGCGCAACGTGCTGATCGAGGACGGCATCCTGCGCGGCTACATCCAGGACTCGATGAACGCGCGCCTGACGGGCGTGGCGCCCACCGGCAACGGCCGGCGCGAGAGCTATGCGCACATCCCGATGCCGCGCATGACCAACACCTACATGCTCGGTGGCGACAAGACCGCGGAAGAGATCGTCGCCAGCATCGACAAGGGCCTGTACGCCACCAACTTCGGCGGCGGCCAGGTGGACATCACCTCCGGCAAGTTCGTGTTCTCCGCCAGCGAAGCCTACTGGGTGGAAAAAGGCAAGATCCTGTACCCGGTCAAGGGCGCCACCATCGTCGGCAACGGCCCGGATGCGCTCACGCGCGTCAGCATGATCGGCAACGACATGAAGCTCGACACGGGTGTGGGCACCTGCGGCAAGGAAGGCCAGAGCGTTCCCGTGGGCGTGGGCCAGCCGACGCTGCGCATCGACGGCCTCACCGTCGGCGGCACGGCCTGACCGGCGCCGCCAGGCCGCCGCTTGGCCGCTGCAAGGCGCCGCCTGGAGGCGGCGGCTCGCCATGGCCGGGCCAGCGCCGCTAGGCTGGCGCTCCGCCATGGACACCACGCTCCCGCACACGTCGCGCATCCAGGTCGGTGGGTTCAGCAACCTGCCGACCGCCAACACCTTCGGGGCGTTGAGCAA
The DNA here is from genome assembly GCA_036263715.1 of Ramlibacter sp. Taxonomy (GTDB): domain Bacteria; phylum Pseudomonadota; class Gammaproteobacteria; order Burkholderiales; family Burkholderiaceae_C; genus Ramlibacter. Next base: position 10,639 of record DATAGN010000283.1, on the reverse strand, counting down.
CTTCCTGCGCGAAGCGATTTCCGACGAGGAAAGCCGGCTCTTCTCGGAGAGCATGGGGCAACTGGCGCTGCACGCGGAAGCAGTCGTCGCGGGCTTGCGCCTGGACCGGCACCGCGACCACGCGGCGCCGCTGCTGATGGACATGCTCACCGTGATCCGCGACCACCGGACGCTCGTCGTCGACCTGGGTCTGGCGTGGCGCGGGCTCTACGAGTACCCCGCCTACCTGCAGGCCCTGAACAACCTGCGCGTGCTGATCGGCCAGTGGCTGCTGCACACGGACCCGTGGGACGACACCGTGCGCGTGACGGCCGAGGAGTTCCACCAGGTGTCCTGGCGCATCCTGGGCGAGGGCATGCTGCTGATCGACATGTACGAGCAGTGGCTGGACAACGAGGTGGCCGGCCAGCCGCGGTCGGCACTGGGCGAACTCGGTCCCCCGCAGGTGGACCGCGTGCTGCAGTGGTGGCACAAGCTGCGGCGCTGAAGCAACGCGCGCGGTGGCCCCGCTGGACGGCTCCCACGGGGCCTGTGCTACATTGACCCCATGCGTTGCGTTCGCGCCTTCTTTTTTGGCTACTTTTGGTTCTCCTGCGCCCCCGGCGGAAGAGAGATCTGAGCGTACCCGCAAGAAACGCAAAGAACCTCGAAAAACCGCCGGCACCCCCGGCGGTTTTTTCTTGGGCCTGCGAAAAACACCCACCCTCCGAAGAAGCCTCCATGTCCCAAGCCAACACCTCCGATGCCTGGTATTCGCATCCCGTCGACAAGACCAGCCAGACCGATGACGAACGCATCAAGGACATCACCGTGCTTCCTCCGCCCGAACACCTGATCCGCTTCTTCCCGATTCGCGGCACGCCGGTGGAGGGCCTGATCAGCACCACCCGCCGCCGCATCCACGAGATCATGGCCGGCGAGGACGACCGCCTGCTGGTGGTGATCGGCCCCTGCTCCATCCACGACCCGAACGCGGCGCTGGACTATGCGCGCAAGCTCAAGGAAGTGCGCACCCGGTACGCCGACACGCTCGAAGTAGTGATGCGCGTGTACTTCGAGAAGCCGCGCACGACCGTGGGCTGGAAAGGGCTGATCAACGACCCGTACCTCGACGAGAGCTATCGCATCGACGAGGGCCTGCGCATCGCCCGCCAGCTGCTGATCGAGATCAACCGGCTCGGCTTGCCGGCGGGCAGCGAGTTCCTGGACGTGATCTCGCCGCAGTACATCGGCGACCTGATCTCCTGGGGCGCCATCGGCGCGCGCACCACCGAAAGCCAGGTGCATCGCGAACTGGCCTCGGGCCTGTCGGCGCCCATCGGCTTCAAGAACGGCACCGACGGCAACATCAAGATCGCCACCGATGCCATCCAGGCCGCGGCGCGTCCGCACCACTTCCTGTCGGTGCACAAGAACGGGCAGGTGGCGATCGTGCAGACCAATGGCAACCGCGACTGCCACGTGATCCTGCGCGGCGGCAAGGCGCCCAACTACGACGCTCCGAGCGTGGAGTCCGCGTGCAAGGAACTCGAAGCTTCCAAGCTGCTGCCGACGCTGATGGTGGACTGCAGCCACGCCAACAGCAGCAAGCAGCATGAAAAGCAGGTGGACGTGGCCCGCGACATCGCGCGCCAGATAGCCGGCGGCTCCCGCCGCATCTTCGGCATCATGGTCGAGAGCCACCTCAGTGGCGGCGCCCAGAAGTTCACCCCCGGCAAGGACAAGCCGGACGGGCTGGAATACGGCAAGAGCATCACCGACGCCTGCATCGGCTGGGACAGCTCCGTCGAGGTGTTGGACGTGCTTTCGCAGGCCGTGTTGCAGCGCCGCAAGGGCTGACCGCCGAAGGGGTATTTACATTCGGTAACTAGAAGGATACATTTGTTTCCACTGCCCGGCTCAGCTGGGGAGGGGGCACAAATGACGTTGGAGGTTCCCGTCCTGCGGCTCGGGCTGGCGGGGTTCACGCAGGCGCAGCAGAAGGCGGCGGCAGACACCTGCACGGCCGCGGACAGCCCGCGTGCCCGCTGGACCGTCGGCTCCTTTGCCGATGCTGATGCCTGGTGGCTCGAAGGCAGCCGCACGGTCGTCATGGCCAACCAGCACCTGCGGGTGCAGCCCGCCGTGCCCTCCGGCCGATCGGTGCAGATCGCGCTGGCCGACGTGGACCGGCCGGTGGCCTTCACCCACCCGGTGACGGCCCCAGGTTTCAATCCCGCCGTCACCTTCGCGCTGCAGGAGCAGGCCGCCGCTCTCGCCGTCCTGAACCAGTTCGGCGACTGGCTGCAGGTGATGCTGTCGCAGTTCGCGCTGGCCTCCAGCATCGCCGAGCAGCAGCCCAGCCTCGGCTCCGGCTCCTGGGAGGTGTTGCGCGGCAGCGACTTGCTGGCCGTGGTCGACCTGCGGCTGGGCGCCGGCGTGCAGCCCGGCGTGACGCCGCAGGACTTCGCCGAAGGCAGCTGGTGCATCCGCGACCATGGCGCCGTCGTCATCCCGCAAAACTATCCGCGCGCCAGCGTGTCGCAGCTGATGTGGCAATACGCGCAGCGCACGGTGCGCGACCTGTTGCCCCCGCACTACCGCACGACCGCCCTGTACTTCCGCCGTCCGCCCAAGCTGCCGCAGCGGCAGATAAAGGACGCGCACCTGCTGGTGATGCGCGAACTGGTCGCCCACCCGGGCATGAATTTCCGCGGCCTGCAGCAGTCGACCGGCCTGGCCGAGGAGCCGCTGGCCCGCGTGCTCTCCGCGCTCTACGTCGTGGGAGCGATCACCTCGAATCCCAAGCGGGCGTTCCATGGCGTGACGCGCGCGACGCGCGACGCGGGCTCGCTGTCGGAGCACAGCCTGATGAACTCGGTGATGGACTCGGCGCCGCGTTCCCCGGACATGAAAGGCGTGCCGGCCAACGACATGACGGCGCCGATGCCCTTGATGCCTTCGGAGCGCTAAGCGAGCGTCTCCAGCAGCTTCGCGTGCACCCCGCCGAAGCCGCCATTGCTCATGCAAAGGATGTGGTCGCCCGGCTTCGCCGCGGCCTGGATCTGTTGCACCAGCTGCGCGATGTCGGAGGCGATCTTCGCCTTGTCACCCATCGGCTTGAGCGCTTCGGAAGGATCCCAGCCCAGCCCACCCGAATGGCAGAACGACAGGTCGGCCTGCTCCAGGCTCCAGGGCAGCTGCGCCTTCATCGTGCCCAGCTTCATCGTGTTGCTGCGCGGCTCGAACACGGCGAGGATGCGCGCCGTACCGACCTGGCGGCGCAGGCCGTCGATGGTGGTGCGGATGGCGGTGGGGTGGTGCGCGAAATCGTCGTAGATCGTGATGCCGTTGGCCACGCCCTTGACCTCCATGCGCCGCTTCACGTTGCGGAACTCGCGCAGCGCCGCCGCGGCGCTGGCGGGCGTCACGCCCACGTGCTGCGCGGCCGCGATCGCCGCCAGCGCGTTGAGCTGGTTGTGCACGCCACCGACTTCCCAGTGCACCTGCGCGACCCGGTGGCCTTGCTCGAGCACGTCGAACTTCGTCGGCTCGCCGTCGGCGCTGAAGTCGCTGACCGCTGCGCCGAAGCTGCGCACCTCGCTCCAGCAGCCCTGGTGCATGACGCGCTGCAGGCTTTCCTCCAGGCCGTTCACCACCACGCGGCCGGTCGACGGGATCGTGCGCACGAGGTGGTGGAACTGGCGCTCGATCGCGGCGAGGTCGTCGAAGATGTCCGCGTGGTCGTATTCCAGGTTGTTGAGGATCGCGGTGCGCGGCTTGTAGTGGATGAACTTGCTGCGCTTGTCGAAGAAGGCCGTGTCGTATTCGTCGGCCTCGATCACGAAGGGCGTGAAGGGGCGCGCGGTGTTGCCCAGGCGCGCCGACACGCCGAAGTTCAGCGGCACGCCGCCGACGAGGAAGCCGGGTTGCAGTCCCGCGTGTTCGAGAATCCACGCGAGCATCGAGGTCGTGCTCGTCTTGCCGTGCGTGCCGGCGACGGCCAGGACGTGGCGGCCCTGCAGCACGTGTTCGTCGAGCCATTGCGGTCCGCTCGTGTAGCGCAGGCCCTGGTCGAGGATGGCCTCCATCAGCGGGTAGCGCGCCGCGCCGTCGGCGGTGCGGGCGCGGGAGACGACGTTGCCGACGACCCAGACGTCCGGCTTGAGGGCCAGCTGTTCGATGCCGAAGCCCTCGATGAGGTCGATGCCGAGCGAGCGCAGCTGGTCGCTCATGGGCGGGTACACGCCGGCGTCGCAGCCGGTCACCCTGTGTCCCGCCTCGCGGGCGAGGGCGGCCAGTCCCCCCATGAAGGTGCCGCAGATGCCGAGGATGTGGATATGCATGGGCGGATTATCCCGGGGCGGGTGCCGCTCTGGTGTCTCAGCAGCGCAGCCGGTGCCGCGCCACGCATTTGAACGCAGGGGACGCAAAGGTTACGCAGAGGACGCAGAGAAAAACAGGAAACGAATCTGGCTGTTCCCTCTGCGTCCTCTGCGTACTTCTGCGTCCTCTGCGTTCACCGGCCGTCGATTGCCAACCACCTTACCGAGGAAAGCGCTCCCGCAGCTTCAGCTTCCAGAACTTCCCCGTCGACGTGCGCGGCACGGCGTCGATGAACTCGTAGCGGTCCGGCAGCTGCCACTTGGCGAAGCTGTGCTGCAGCAGGTGCTCGTTCAGTGCGCCCGCATGCACGTCGGCACCTTTCTTCAGCACCACGCACGCCAGCGGCCGCTCGCTCCACTTCTCGTCCGGAATGGCGATCACCGCGGCTTCGGCAACCGCCGGATGCGCCATCAGTGCGTTCTCGAGGTCCACCGAGCTGATCCATTCCCCGCCCGACTTGATCAGATCCTTGGTCCGGTCCGTGATCCGCACGAAGCCCAGTTCGTCCACGCTCGCCACGTCCCCGGTGCGCAGCCAGCCGTCGGCAGTGAACTTCTCCTCGCTCACCGGGACCTCGTGGTAGCTGCCCGTGATGAAGGGCCCGCGCACCTGGATCTCGCCCACGCTCCTGCCGTCCCAGGGCTGTGCGCCTTCGTCGCCGATCACGCGCAAGTCCACCAGGGGCACCGGCACCCCGGCCATGGCGGCGCGCCGGTACTTCTCGTCGTCGCTCGCGCCCTGCAACTCCGCGCGGGGATACGAGATCGTGCAGACCGGCGAGGTCTCGGTCATCCCCCAGCCCTGCTCGATCCAGATGCCGTGGCGGTCGAAGGCGCGGATCAGCGCCTCGGGCACCGCCGCGCCCCCCACCAGCGAGCGCATGCCGCGCGGCAACTTCCACCGGCCATGGTGGGGCGAGTTCGCGTCCTGCGCCGCGTCGAAGGTCTGGATCAGGCCGAGCCAGATCGTCGGCACGCCCAGCGACAGCGTCGGCGGCTCCACCTGCATCAGGTCCAGCAGGTCCTCGGGATGCAGGTGCGGCCCGGGGAACACCAGCTTCACGCCCATCATCACGGCGCCATAAGGCATGCCCCAGCTGTTGGCATGGAACATGGGCGTGACCGGCATCACCACGTCGGTGCCGCGCAGGCCCCAGAAATCGCCGAGGCTGGCCACCAGCGTGTGCAGGATGGTGGAGCGGTGCGAGTAGGCGACGCCCTTGGGACGGCCGGTCGTCCCCGACGTGTAGCACATCGCCACCGGGTCGTCCTCGTCGTGCTCGGCGTAGCTGAAGCCGTCCGCGTCCGCCTCGGCCAGCAGCGCCTCGTAGTCGCCGTACTCCCTGGGCACGCCAGCGCCGGAAAAGGGGAACACGATCACCTTCTCGAAGGCATGCAGGCCGGCGAACTGCTTGTACAGGGGCAGCAGCACGTCGTCGACCACCAGGAAGCGGTCCTTCGCGTTGCCTGCGATCCAGCCGATCTCGTCGGCGGCCAGCCGCAGGTTGAGCGTGTGCATCACGCCGCCGGCCGCGGGGATGCCGAAGTAGCATTCCAGGTGCGCATGGTGGTTCCAGCAGAGCGTGGCGACGCGATCGCCTTTCTCCAGGCCGAGCTTCTGCAGGGCGGAGGCCAGCGAGCGCGTGCGGCGGTAGAACTCGCCATACGTGTGCCGCTTGAGCGTCTTGTCCGGCAGGCGCGAGACGATCTCGTTGCGGTGGAACAGGTGCCCCGCGCGCTCCAGCAGGTGATTGAGCGACAGGGGCGTGGTCATCATCGTGCTTTGCATGGGCGCGCTTTCTGGAAGGTCGCGCCCACTCTACGGGCCGGGAACGGCCCCGTCCATGCAGAATCCACCTGATATGGAGAACGTGCAGCTGGAGATCGCGGCCACCGCCGCGCGCCTGGTGGTCGAAGAAGGCCTGGAGTACGGGCCCGCCAAGCGCCGGGCGGTCAAGCAACTGGGCCTGCCCGCACGCGCGGCACTGCCGGACAACGACCTGCTGGAAGACGCGGTGCGCGAATACATCGAGATCTTCTGCGGCGACACGCAGCCGGCGGAACTGCAGGCGCTGCGCAAGCTCGCGGTCGTCTGGATGGAGCGGCTGGCCCAGTTCCGTCCCTACCTCGGCGGCGCGGTCTGGCACGGCACGGCCACGCGCCTTTCCGACATCTACCTGCAGCTCTTTTGCGATGACCCGAAGTCCGCCGAGATCGCGCTGATCGAACACGAGGTCGACTACACGCCGCGCACGGTCACCGGCTTCAATGGCGAATCGGTGGAGGCGCTCAGCATCAGCAGCCGCTGCCCGGACCTGGGCGAAGATGTGGGCGTGCACTTGCTCGTCTACGACCACGACGACCTGCGCGGCGCGCTCAAGCCGGATGCCAAGGGCCGCACCCCGCGCGGCGACCTCGTCGCCGTGCGGGCGCTGCTGGCGGAGATCGCCGATGACTGAAACCACCGCTTCGACGGCGCCGGCTTCGCGCCGCAACTGGTTGCTCGGCGCCGCCGCAGTGGGCGCCGCCGCGGCGGGCGCGGGCTTCGCCTGGTGGCGGCAGCGGCCGCAAGCCGCCGACGACGCGGCGCTGCAGCGCCTCTGGGCCGCGAGCTTCACCATGCCGCAGGGCGGCGAACTCGCACTGGCGACCCTCAAGGGCAAGCCGCTGCTGGTGAACTTCTGGGCCACCTGGTGCGCGCCCTGCGTCGAGGAAATGCCCCTGCTCGATGCCTTCTACCGGCAACATGCGGCCAAAGGCTGGCAAGTGGTGGGCCTCGCGATCGACCAGCCCAGCTCCGTGCGCACTTTCCTGCGCAAGCTGCCGGTCACCTTCCCGATCGGCTTGGCGGGACTGGAAGGCACCGAGCTGACCCGTGCCTTGGGCAACCTCGCCGGCGGCTTGCCCTTCTCGGTCGTCCTCGGCCCCGACGGCCGCATTCGCCAGCGTAGAATGGGCCGCGTCACCGAAGCCGACCTGCAGGCCTGGTCCGGTCTCGCCTGACGACCCTCCCCCTTCGTCTGAAATTGTAGAACGATCCGGCGAAAAGCCGGGAGTAAGCGAATTTTGCTGTAAATTCGCGGCTCTCAGAACGAGGCAGGAGAACCTCCCATGGACTTGCGCAAACTCAAGACGCTGATCGACCTGGTGTCGGAATCGAACGTTTCCGAACTGGAGATCACGGAGGCGGAGGGCAAGGTCAGGATCGTCAAGGGCGGGCCCGCCCAGGCTTTCGCCGCGCCCACCAGCATGCCGGCGCCGGTGGCCGCGCCGGCCGCGGCACTCGCCCCGGCAGCCGCACCCGCCGCCGCGCCGGTGGCGGAAGCGCCCAAGGGCCACATCGTGAAGTCGCCGATGGTGGGTACCTTCTACCGCGCTTCGGCGCCGGGCGCCAAGTCCTTCGTGGAGGTCGGCAGCCAGGTCAAGGAAGGCGAGACGGTCTGCATCATCGAGGCGATGAAGATCCTCAACGAGATCGAGACCGACAAGGCCGGCACCATCACCCAGATCCTTTGCGAGAACGGCCAGGCAGTCGAATACGGCCAGCCGCTGTTCGTGATCGAATAAGAATGTTCAAGAAGATCCTGGTCGCCAACCGCGGCGAGATTGCGTTGCGCATCCAGCGCGCCTGCAACGAGCTGGGCGTCAAGGCGGTGATGGTCTATTCCGAGGCGGACCGCGAGGCCAAGTACGTCAAGCTGGCGGACGAGGCGGTCTGCATCGGGCCGGCGCCGTCGCCCCTGAGCTACCTGAACATGCCCGCCATCATTTCGGCGGCGGAAGTGACGGATGCCGAAGCCATCCACCCCGGCTACGGCTTCCTGTCCGAGAACGCCGACTTCGCCGAGCGGGTGGAAAAAAGCGGCTTCCAGTTCATCGGGCCGACGCCGGAGAACATCCGGACCATGGGCGACAAGGTCTCCGCCAAGCAGGCCATGATCAAGGCCGGTGTGCCCTGCGTCCCCGGTTCCGAAGGCGAGCTGCCGGACAACCCCGCCGAAGTGCGCCGCATCGCCAAGACCGTCGGCTACCCGGTGATCATCAAGGCGGCGGGCGGCGGCGGCGGGCGCGGCATGCGCGTGGTGCACACCGAGGCGGCGCTGATCAACGCGGTGCAGATGACGAAGTCGGAGGCGCAGGGCGCCTTCGGCAACCCGGCGGTCTACATGGAGAAGTTCCTCCAGAACCCCCGCCACATCGAGATCCAGATCCTGGCGGACAAGCACAAGAACGCGGTGTACCTGGGCGAGCGCGACTGCTCCATGCAGCGGCGCCACCAGAAGATCATCGAGGAGGCGCCGGCGCCGGGCATCCCGCGCAAGCTGATCGAGAAGATCGGCGACCGCTGCGCGACCGCCTGCCGCAAGATCGGCTACCGCGGCGCCGGCACCTTCGAGTTCCTGTACGAGAACGGCGAGTTCTACTTCATCGAGATGAACACGCGGGTGCAGGTGGAGCACCCGGTCACCGAGCTGATCTCCGGCATCGACATCGTCAAGACGCAGATCCAGGTGGCCGCCGGCGAGAAGCTCCCCTTCAAACAGGGCGACATCGTGCTGCGCGGGCATGCGATCGAATGCCGGGTGAACGCCGAGGACCCGTACAACTTCGTGCCGTCGCCGGGGCGCATCACGCTGTGGCACCAGCCCGGCGGCCCGGGCGTGCGCGTGGACTCGCACGTGTACAACAACTACTTCGTGCCGCCCAACTACGACTCGATGATCGGCAAGATCATCGTGCACGGCGACACGCGCGACCAGGCGCTGGCGCGCATGCGCGGCGCTTTGGGCGAGACGGTGGTGGAAGGCATCAAGACCAACATCCCGCTGCATCGCGAGCTGATGGTCGATGCGAAGTTCATGGCCGGCGGCACCAACATCCACTACCTGGAAGAGTGGCTGTCGCACCATAAGCGCTGATCCGCGGGCCATGTTCGAACTGCGCCTGCTCGCTTCCGAAGAGCGCGTGGAGCCGATCTCCGACGCGCTCGAGGCGCTCGACGCCTTGAGCGTGTCGGTCGAGGACGCCGACGCGCAGACGCCCGCGGAGCAGGCGCTGTTCGGCGAGCCCGGCATGCCGCCGCCCAAGGAGGGTTGGCAGCGCTCGATCGTGCTGGCGCTGTTCGCGGAAGAGGCGCAGGCGCGCGACGCAGCGGCGCTGCTGCAGCCGCAGGACTTCTTTGCCGGCTGCAGGGTGCTGGGCGTGCAGGCGGTGCCGGAGCAGGACTGGGTACGCCTGACCCAATCGCAGTTTGAGCCGGTGGAGATCACGCCCACCTTCTGGATCGTGCCGACCTGGCACGAGCCGCCCGCGGCGGCGCAGGACGTCATCCGCCTGGACCCCGGCCTGGCCTTCGGCACCGGCACGCATCCCACGACGCGCATGTGCCTGCGCTGGATCGCGCGCAACGACGTGCAGGGCCAGCGCGTGCTGGATTACGGCTGCGGCTCCGGCATCCTGGCCATCGGCGCGGCCAAGTTCGGTGCCGCCAGCGTGGACGCGGTCGACATCGACGAAGCCGCGGTGCGTTCCACCGAGGCGAATGCGCAGGCGAACGGCGTGCAGCTGGTGGCGGGCCTGCCCGATCGTGCCAGCGGCAAGTACGCCACGGTGCTCGCCAACATCCTCGCCACGCCCCTGAAGGTGCTGGCGCCGCTGCTGTGCGGCCACGTGCAGGCGGGCGGCCATCTGGTGCTAGCCGGCATCCTGTCGCGCCAGGCCGACGAATTGAAGGCGGCCTACGCGCCCTACGCACGGCTCGAAGTGAGCGACGAAGAGGACGGCTGGATCCTCATGACGGCGCGGCTCTGAGCCTCCCTAGAATACGGGGCTCATGAGCTTGATCACCAGCTGTCCGAACTGCGGCACGATGTTCCGTGTCGTGGCCGACCAGTTGAAGATCAGCGAGGGCTGGGTGCGCTGCGGGCACTGCAGCGAAGTCTTCGATGCCACGGCGCACCTGGGCGACGAGTCGGTGCTGCCGCCCGTGGAAGCAGGGCCACGCGCCGAAGACGTGCCCGAGCCGCCGCCCCCCGAGCCGCCCGCCCGCCCCGCGTCGCAGGAAGCCAGGACGGCGCCGGCGGAACTGCTCACCGCGCCCGCGGAACTGCAGACGCGCCCGGCGGACCTGCACAGCCGCTCGGCGGCGCTGGAATCCGAGTGGCCTTCTTCGCTCGGCCCGCCTTCGAGCCCGTTTCCCCCCGACAGCAAGTGCAACGCGGACAGCCGCTCGCTCGAACCGTCGCCGCTCGACCCGCCCTGCGTGGTCCGCGCGT
>DATAGN010000282.1:0-8151 GCA_036263715.1 Ramlibacter sp. | reverse complement strand
CCCAGCACGGCCAGGGTGATGACGAAGACGCCGGCCCAGGCGAGGTGCTGCCAGTTTTCGTAGGGGCTCATGGCGAACTTGAAGATGGTGACCGGCAGGCTCGCCATCGGCTCGTTGAGGTTGCTGGTGAAGAACTGGTTGTTCAGCGCGGTGAACAGCAGCGGCGCCGTCTCGCCGGCGATGCGCGCCACCGCCAGCAGCACACCGGTGACCACGCCGGCCAGCGAGGCCTTGAATGTGATCTTCATGATCACCTTCCACTTGGGCGCGCCCAGCGCATAGGCCGCTTCGCGCAGGCCCGAGGGGACCAGCAGCAGCATGTTCTCGGTGGTGCGGATCACGACCGGGATGACGATCAGCGCCAGCGCGATCGCGCCGGCCCAGCCCGAGAAGTGCTTGTAGCGCGCGACAACCACGTAGTACACGAACAGGCCGATCACGATCGAGGGCGCCGACAGCAGGATGTCGTTGACGAAGCGCGTGGTGTTGCCCAGCCAGCCCTTGGGGTCGTATTCGGCGAGGTAGATGCCGGCCATCACGCCGATGGGCGTGCCCACGCAGGTGGCCAGCAGCACCATGAGCAGGGAGCCCCACATCGCGTTGAGGATGCCGCCCTCCTCGTTGGGTGGCGGGGTCATCTGGCTCAATGTGGCCCAGGTCAGGCCGGCGAAGCCCAGGCGCACGGTCTCCCACAGGATCCAGACCAGCCAGAACACGCCGAAGGCCATGGCGGCCAGCGACAGCGCCAGCGCCACCTTGTTCACGCGCTTGCGGCGCGCGAACATGCGCTCGCGCTCCAGGGTGAGGTCCTGCGCGTCCAGGAGCTTGCGGGCGGTGGACGTCGTCATGAGCGCGTTCCCTCGTTCCTGCGCAGGCGCGCGAGCAGCACCTTCGACAGCGACAGCACCACGAAGGTGATGAAGAACAGCACCAGGCCCAGGTAGATCAGCGCCGCCTGGTGCAGGCCCTCGCCGGCCTCGGCGAACTCGTTGGCCAGGGCGGAGGTGATGCTGTTGGCGGGCGCGAACAGGCTGAACGTCTCCAGCTGGTTGAAGTTGCCGATCACGAAGGTCACCGCCATGGTCTCGCCGAGCGCGCGGCCCAGCCCCAGCATGATGCCGCCGATGACGCCGCCCTTGGTATAGGGCAGCACCACGCGGTACATCACCTCCCAGGTGGTGGAGCCCAGCGCGTAGGCGGATTCCTTGAGCATCGGCGGCGTCACCTCGAACACGTCGCGCATCACCGCTGCGATGAAGGGGATGATCATGATCGCCAGGATGATCCCCGCGGCGAGGATGCCGATGCCCACCGGGGGGCCGGAAAAGAGCTGCCCGATGCCGGGCACCTTGCCGAAGGCGGACTGCAGGGGCTGTTGCACCCAGTTGGCGAGCACCGGCCCGAAGACCAGCAGGCCCCACATGCCGTACACGATGGAGGGCACGGCAGCCAGCAGCTCGATCGCGGTGCCGAGCGGGCGCTTCAGCCACGCGGGCGACAGCTCCGTGAGGAACAGGGCGATGCCGAAGCTCACGGGAACGGCGATCAGCAGCGCGATGAAGGACGTCGCCAGCGTGCCCACGATCATCACGGCGCCGCCGTACTCGTTGGTCACCGGGTCCCACGTGCCGTTGGTGAAGAAGCCGAGGCCGAACTTGTCGATGGCCGGGCTGGCCCCGACGAGCAGCGAGGCGAGGATTCCGACCAGCAGCGCCAGGGTCACCAGCGCCGCGCTGCGCGCCACCCAGGCGAACAGCCGGTCCATCCAGGCGGCGCGGCGCGCACGGCCGCTGTTCAAGGGCGCACTGCTTGGGACAGCCGCCGCGTGCACGCGGGAGCCTCCGGCGGGGAAGGTCGAAGACACGGTGGATGGCCTTATTGGATGGCGACCAGCTTGCCGGCCGGGTCCTTGATCTGCGTCGACCAGAGCTGGGCGACCTGCTGCTTCACCGGCGCCGGCATGGGCACGTAGTCCAGCGCGTCGGCGGTGAGGTCGCCGTTGGCATAGGCCCACTGGAAGAACTTCAGGGTGGCGGCCGCCTGTGCGGGCTTGTCCTGCGCCTTGTGCATCAGGATGAAGGTGGCGCCCGTGATCGGCCAGGCCTGCGGCGCGGGCTGGTCGGTGAGGATCTGGTAGAAGCTGGCGGCCCACTGCGCCGAGGCAGCCGCAGCCTTGAAGGCCGCGTCCTCGGGCGCGACGAATTGCCCGGCGGCGTTCTGCATCAGCGCGTACTCCATCTTGTTCTGCTTCACGTACGCATATTCCACGTAACCGATGGCGCCGGGCAGGCGCCCCACGAAGGCGGCAACGCCTTCGTTGCCCTTGCCGCCCATTCCCGTCGGCCACTTCACGGCGGTTCCTTCCCCGACCCTGGCCTTCCACTCCGGGTTCACCTTGGAGAGGTAGTGGGTGAAGATGAAGCTGGTGCCCGACCCGTCGGCACGGCGGACCGGGGCGATGGCGGCATCGGGCAGCGGCAGCGTCGGGTTCAACGCCTTCAGGGCGGGATCGTCCCAGCGGGTGATCTTGCCGAGGTAGATGTCCCCGAGCACCTGGCCGGTCAGGCGCAACTGGCCGGCGCCGATGCCCTTGACGTTGACCACCGGAACGACTCCGCCGATGACCATCGGGAACTGCACCAGCCCCTTGGCCGCGAGCTCCTCGTCCTTCAGCGGCATGTCGGACGCGCCGAAGTCGACCGTCTTCGCTTCGATCTGCCGCAGGCCGGCACCCGAGCCGACCGACTGGTAGTTGATGCGCACGCCCGTGGCCTTGTTGTAGTCGGCCGCCCATTTGGCGTACAGCGGCGCGGGGAAGCTGGCGCCGGCACCGGTGACCTGCACGGAGCCGCCTGCTTCAGTCGGTCCGGCGGGCGCGGCGCCGGCCTGCGATGCGGATGCGGGAGCGGCAGCACTGCGTGCCGGCGCGCCGGATTTGCCGCACGCGGCGAGGCCGAAGGCCGAGACGAACAGGAGGGGGAGCAGCGAGGTCTTCACGCGGGAAAGTTGTTCGAGCCAGGTCACGCTTGCACTTTATGTCGGCGCCGTGACAAAACCGTGACAAGCCTGGCCCCCGCCCCTGTCGGATGACGCCTACTTGAACGCCACGTTCCTGCCGGAGCCGTCCTTGATGTCGGCGCTCCAGAGTTTCTGCACCTGCGCCTTGACCGCGGCAGGCATGGGCACGTAGTCGAGGTCCTCCGCCGTCTTGTCGCCGTTGCGGTACGCCCAGTCGAAGAACTTCAGCGCGGCCGCGGCCTGGGCGGGCTTGTCCTGCGCCTTGTGCATCATGATGAAGGTGGCACCCGTGATCGGCCACGACTGCGCGCCCGGCTGGTTGGTGAGGATCTGGTGGAAGCTCCTGGACCAGTCCGCGCCGGCGGCGGCGGCCTTGAACGCCGAGTCGTCGGGCGCCACGAACTGGCCGGCCGCGTTCTGCATCAGCGCATACGTCATCTTGTTCTGCTTGACGTAGGCGTACTCGACATAGCCGATCGCGTTGGGCAGGCGGGCCACGAACGCGGCCACGCCTTCGTTGCCCTTGCCGCCCACGCCCAGCGGCCAGTTGACCGCGGTGCCCTCGCCCACCTTGGCCTTCCAGTCGGCGTTCACCTTGGACAGATAGTTGGTGAAGATGAAGCTGGTGCCGGAGCCATCGGCACGGCGCACGGGCGCAATGGCGGCGTCGGGCAGGTTCAGCGTCGGGTTCAGCGCCTTGATCGCGGCGTCGTTCCACTTGGCGATCTTGCCCAGGTAGATGTCGCCGAGCACCTGGCCGTTCAGGCGCAACTGGCCGGGCGCGACGCCGGGGATGTTGACGACGGGAACGACACCGCCGATCACGGTGGGGAACTGCACGAGTCCCTTCTTCGCCAGCTCCTCGTCGCCCAGGGGCGCGTCCGATGCGCCGAAATCCACCGTCTTCGCCTCGATCTGGCGCAGCCCTGCGCCGGAGCCGACCGACTGGTAGTTCACCTTCACGCCGGTGGCCTTGTGGTAGTCGGCGGCCCACTTGGCGTACAGGGGGGCGGGGAAGCTGGCGCCGGCGCCGGTGATGTCCTGGGCGGATGCGAAGCCGGTGCACGCGACGGCGGCGATGCTCGCCGCGGCGATCCTGGAACGAACGGTCATGGAGTCCTCTCGGGTTCGGCGAAGTTGCCGTTGCACCGAAATCTAGGAGGCGCAGGTGACAGCGTCGTGAAGCTTCCGTGACAGCGCTGTCACGAAGGCCGTCAGCGCGCCAGCAGCCACCAGGCCAGCGCCGCCGCGCACGCGATCCAGAGCAGCACGATGATCACCGCGCCGGTCGTGCTGCGCGGCTTGCCCTGCCCTTGCGCGAGCCAGTCCTCGGCCTGCGCGCGGCACTCCTGCAGCACCCGCGGCGGCAACACGCGCAGCGTCAGCCAGATGAGGGCGGGCAGCAGGATCACGTCGTCGAGGTAACCGAGGACGGGGATGAAGTCGGGGATCAGGTCGATCGGGCTGAGCGCGTAGCCGACGGTGAACATCGCCAGCGCCTTGGCGTACCACGGCGTGCCCGGATGCTTGCGCGCGAACCAGAGGGCGACCCCGTCGCGCTTGAGCCGACGGGCCCATGCGCGGGCGGCTTCGAGGAAGGACATCTTGGAAGCCCTGGATCCCCGCCTTCGCGGGGTTGACGACCTCAGAACCGCACGCCGGCGGAAAAACGCAGGCTCTCCACCGCGCCGGGCGTGCGCAGCGGGTGCTCGTACGACAGGCGCAGGTAGGAGCGCCGCCAGTCGTAGCGCACCGCCAGGCCCAGGCGTTCCTGCCCGAGCTGGCGCGTCACGTGCATCGACAGAGCGTCGCCGTCGCGGAAGCGGTAGCCGCCCCCCACGCTCATGACGTCGTGCTCCAGGCTGCGGCCGATGCCGGCGCGGGCGAACCAGCGCTCCCCGGCTTCCAGCGACAGGCCATGCCCCGTGGCAGATCCGGCGCCGGCCAGGCGAACCGGTCCCCACGACAGCACCGGCGCGTGCGGCACCAGTTCCGGTTCGCCGACCAGCGCCGGCGACGTGAGCTTGTAGTTGGCCCCCAGTCCCTGCGCACCGGCCGACGCAGCCAGCAGCATGCCGGCCGAAAGGGCCAGGGCGGTGGAGCGGAGGACGCGGCGCAAGGGATCAATGTAGACCCGCCGCGCGCGCCCTGCACAGTGCGGGGATTCCTATGTCGCGCCTGCGCGACGAGCATCCGGCGAACGGTGCTCAGACCGGCTGCAGCGGACGGTGCGGTCCCGGCGGCAGCTGCACCAGGATGGTGTCACCAGCCTTCACCTCGCCCCCGGCGCGAACCACTGCCATCACGCCCGCTTTGCGCACCAGCTCGCCGGCTTCGTCACGGTCGAGCACGGCGGCGGTGAGCCCGCGCTGGAAGCGGTCGATCTGGCTGCAGGGATTGCGCAGGCCGGTGATTTCGACGCGCGCGGCTGCGCCCAGCTGCAGGATGGCGCCCGTTGGCAGCGCCAGCAGGTCGATGCCGCGCGTGGTGACGTTCTCGCCCAGGTCACCGGGAAAGACCGCGAAATCCCGCTGGACCAGTTCGTCGAACAGCTCCGCGTGCAGCAGGTGCACCTGGCGCAGGTTCGGCGCCTGTGCGTCGCGCGCAACACGGGAGCGGTGCTTGACCGTGGCGCCCGCATGGGCATCGCCCTCGACGCCCAGTCCTTCGACGAGCGTGATGCCCTCTTCCGCGAACTTGCTGAAGCTGTGGGAGCCGCTGCGATGGACCGCGACGACCTTCATTGCGCCTTGACGGCGTCGACCAGCTGCTCGGCGCTGCGCTGCGCCACCTGCGCGTCGCTGGCTTCCACCATCACGCGCAGCACGGGTTCGGTGCCGCTGGCGCGGATGAGGACGCGCCCGGAGCCCTCCAGCTCCTTGGTCAGGCGCTCGCATTCGGAGGACAGCTTCTGGTTCTTCTTCCAGTCCTGCCCGGGCTGCAGGCGGACGTTGATCAGCGTCTGCGGGAACAGCGTGACGCCCTCGAGCAGTTGCGCGATGCTCTTGCCGCTGCGCGCCAGTGCCTTGAGCACCTGCAGCGCGCTGATGAGGCCGTCACCGGTGGTGTGCTTGTCCAGCGCCAGCAGGTGGCCCGAGCCTTCGCCGCCCAGCAGCCAGCCGCGCTTTTCCAGCTCCTCCAACACGTAGCGGTCCCCCACCTTGGCGCGCACGAACTCCACGTCCTTCTTCTTCAGCGCCAGTTCCACGGCCATGTTGGTCATGAGCGTGCCCACGGCGCCGGGCACGCGCTGGCCCTGGGCCAGGCGGTCCATCACCATCAGGTACAGCAGTTCGTCGCCGTTGAACAGGCGCCCGTCGGCATCGACCATCTGCAGGCGGTCGGCGTCGCCGTCGAGGGCGATGCCGAAGTCGGCGCGGTTGGCGCGCACGGCGCTCACCAGCGCCTCGGGGTGGGTGGCGCCCACCTTGTCGTTGATGTTCAGGCCGTCGGGCGAGCAGCCGATGCAGAACACCTCGGCGCCGAGTTCGTGGAACACCTTGGGCGCGATGTGGTACGCGGCACCGTGGGCGGAGTCCAGCGCGATCTTCATGCCCTTCAGGGTGAGGTCGCTGGCGAAGGTGCTCTTGCAGAACTCGATGTAGCGGCCGGCGGCGTCGTCCAGGCGCCGCGCCTTGCCCAGCGTCGCGGAGTCGGCCCACTGCGGCGGCTCCTTGAGGGTCGCCTCGACATCCGCCTCCCACTCGTCCGGCAGCTTGGTGCCCTGCGCGCTGAAGAACTTGATGCCGTTGTCCGGGTACGGGTTGTGGCTGGCGCTGATCACCACGCCCAGGCTGGCGCGCTGCGCGCGCGTGAGGTAGGCCACGCCGGGCGTGGGCAAGGGGCCGAGCAGCACGACGTCGACCCCGGCGGAGTTGAAGCCGGATTCCAGCGCGCTTTCGAGCATGTAGCCGGAGATGCGCGTGTCCTTGCCGATCAGCACGGTCGGGCGTTCCTCGGTGCGCTTGAGGACGCGGCCCACCGCGTGCGCGAGCCGCAGCACGAAGTCGGGGGTGATGGGCGGCTCGCCCACGGTGCCGCGGATGCCGTCGGTACCGAAATACTGTCTCGTCATGGTTTGCTTTCTGTCCAGCCCTCCAGGGCTGCCTGCGCCGCGCTCCACACCTTGAGCGCGGCCACCGTCTCGCGCACGTCGTGCACCCGCACGACGCGCGCCCCCGTGTCCACCGCCAGCAGCGCCGCCGCCACGCTGGCGGCCGCGCGGGCATGCACCGGCTCGCCCGTGACGGTGCCCAGCGACGACTTGCGCGACCAGCCCGCCAGCAGCGGGTAGCCGTCGTGCAGCAGTTCCCGCTGGCGCGACAGCAACTCGAAATTCTGCTCCACCGTCTTGCCGAAACCGATGCCCGGATCCCAGGCGATGCGCGTCACCGAGATGCCGGCGGCGCGCAGCGCCTCGCTGCGCTCGCGCAGGAACTCGCGCACCTGCGGCACGGCGTCTCCTTGCAGCGGGGAGCGCTGCATGGTCCGGGGCTCCCCGTGCATGTGCATGATGCAGACGCCGCAGCTCGCGTGCGCGGCCACCACGTCGAGCGCGCCCGGACGGCGCAGTGCCCAGATGTCGTTGACGATGTCGGCGCCGAGGTCCAGCACCTCCTGCATGACCTCCGGCTTGTACGTGTCCACGGAGACCGGCACCCCCATCCGCACCGCCTCGCGCACGACGGGGACCACGCGCGCGCGTTCTTCTTCCAGCGTGGCGGGCGCAATGCCCGGCCGCGTCGACTCCCCGCCGATGTCCAGGATGTCGGCGCCTTCACCGACCAGCTGTTCGCAGTGCTCCAGCGCCGTCCTGGTGCTGGCGAAGCGGCCGCCGTCCGAGAAGGAGTCGGGCGTCACGTTGACGATGCCCATCACCTGGGGTCGGCCCAGGTCGAGCATGAAACGGGAGGTCTGCCACTGCATGGCGGGATTGTGCGCCAGCCGAAAACGGCGAAGGGGCCGTGAGGCCCCTTCTTCGCGTGTTTCCGGCAAGTTTTACGCGGCGTTCGGCGCCGGATCGCCGACCGGGGATCCACCCGAGCCGCCGCCGGTGGGCGTGCGCGGCGTGAAGTCCTTGGGCGGCCGCGGCTCGCGGCCGGCCATGATGTCGTCGATCTGCTCGGCGTCGAT
>DATAGN010000281.1:0-5148 GCA_036263715.1 Ramlibacter sp. | reverse complement strand
TGCCCTTCAACAGCTCGCAGGCCTTGTCGACGGCGGCCTTGCTGCCGGCGATGACGGTCTGCGCGGGATCGTTGTAGTTCGCCGCTTCGACCACTTCGCCGCTGTTCACGCCGAAGCTGCGCAGCGCCTCGGCGCAGCCTTCCACCACCTTCTGCGCGTCCATGCCCAGGATGGCGGCCATCGCGCCGGTGCCCACCGGCACGGCTTCCTGCATGGCCTGCGCGCGAAAGCGCACCAGCGGCGCGGCCTGCGCCAGCGTCAGCGCGCCGGCGGCGACCAGCGCGCTGTATTCACCCAGCGAGTGCCCCGCCACGACCACCGGCTCCGCGCCACCCTCGGCGCGCCAGGCACGGTAGGCGGCGACGCCGGCCACCAGCATCACCGGCTGCGTGTTGGTGGTGAGCGCGAGCGCCTCCTTCGGGCCTTCCTGGATCAGGCGGGCGATGTCCTCTCCCAGCGCGTCGGAGGCTTCCTTCAGCGTCTCGACGACGGCCGGGTGGTCGCCCCACGCGTCGAGCATGCCGACCGACTGGGAGCCCTGTCCCGGAAAGACGAAAGCGAACGGTTTCATGGAATCCCTCTAGAAGTCCAGCAGCACCGCGCCCCAGGTGAAGCCGCCGCCCACGCCTTCGAGCATGAGCGTGTCACCCTTCTTCACCTTGCCGCCGCGCACCGCGGCATCGAGTGCCAGCGGGATGGAGGCGGCGGAGGTGTTGCCGTGCTGGTCCACCGTGACCACCAGCTTGTCCAGCGGCAGCTTCAGCTTCTTCGCGGTGCCCTGCATGATGCGGATGTTGGCCTGGTGCGGGATCAGCCAGTCGATGTCCGCTTCGGTCTTGCCTGCTTTCTGCAGCGTGGCGCGCGCGGCCTGCTCCAGCACGCCCACGGCGAGCTTGAACACGGCCTGCCCGTCCATCTTCAGCAGCGGGTTGCCGTGCACCTTGCCGCCGAACACCGTGCCGGGCACGCACAGGATCTCCACGTGCTTGCCGTCGGCATGCAGGTCGCTCGCCAGGATGCCGGGCGTGTCCGACGCTTCCAGCACCACGGCGCCGGCGCCGTCGCCGAACAGCACGCAGGTGGTGCGATCGGTGAAGTCCAGGATGCGCGAGAACACTTCGGCGCCGATCACCAGCGCCTTGCTGGCCGCGCCGCTCTTGATCATCGAATCGGCGACCGTCAGCGCGTACACGAAGCCGCTGCACACCGCCTGCAGGTCGAAGGCGGGGCAGCCGGCGATGCCCAGCTTGTTCTGCAGGATGGTCGCCGACGAGGGGAAGACCATGTCGGGCGTGGAGGTGGCCACGATGATCAGGTCGATCTCGCTGGCCTGCCGGCCCGCCGCTTCCAGCGCGGCACGCGCGGCCTGGACGCCGAGGTCGCTGGTGCCGACCTCACGTTCGGCGAAGTGGCGCGCGCGGATGCCCGTGCGTTCCACGATCCAGTCGTCGGAGGTCTCCACACCCTCGGCGGCCAGTTGCGCTGCGAGGTCCGCGTTGGTCACGCGCTTCGGCGGCAGGTAGCTGCCCGTGCCCGTGATCCGGGAATATCTGCTCATTGTCAGTTCGTGGCCGTTTCGACCGTGTCGCCTTCGGCGCCCACCAGCAGCGGGCGGGCGTGTGCGATGCGAGCCTGGACACGGTCCAGCAAATTGTGTCGGGCCGCATCATACGCGCGGTTCAGGGCCTGTTCGAAGGCGAAGGCGTCGGCCGAGCCATGGCTCTTGAACACCAGTCCGCGCAAGCCCAGCAGCGCCGCGCCGTTGTAGCGGCGGTAGTCCAGGCGCTTCTTCAAGGCGGAGAGCACGGGGTACGCAGCGATGGCGGCCAGCTTGGTCAAGGGATTGCGCGCGAACTCCTCCTTGAGGAAGCCGCCGATCAGGGTGGCGACGCCTTCGCTGGTCTTGAGCGCGACGTTGCCCACGAAACCGTCGCACACCACGATCTCGGTCGTGCCCTTGAAGATGTCGTTGCCTTCCACGTTGCCGTAGAAGTTGAGGTCGCCGGCCGCCGCGGCGGTGCGCAGCAGCTCGCCGGCCTTCTTGATCACCTCGTTGCCCTTGATCACTTCCTCGCCGATGTTCAGCAGCCCCACGGAAGGACTGTCGTGCCCCTCGTGCAGCGCGGACACGAGCGCGGAACCCATCACCGCGAACTGCAGCAGGTGCTGTTCGTTGCAGTCGACGTTGGCGCCGAGGTCCAGCACCGTCGTGTCGCCGCCCCTGGCGTTGGGCAGGTGCGATGCGATGGCGGGCCGGTCGATGCCTTCGACCGTCTTGAGCAGGTAGCGCGCGAGCGCCATGAGCGCGCCGGTGTTGCCGGCGGAGATGGCGGCCTGCGCCTGCCCTTCCTTGACCTGCTGGATCGCCACCCGCATGGACGAATCCTTCTTCCTGCGCAGCGCCACTTCGACCGCGTCGTCCATGCTCACCACCTCGGTGGCGGGCACGACGCGGGCACGGGGATGCTTGAACGATTCGAGGGCGGCGGGGGCGCCCACCAGCAGCAGGTGCGCGTCCGGATGCGCTTCGAGGAAGTGCCGGCAGGCGGCGAGCGTGACGCGCGGGCCGTGGTCGCCGCCCATGCAATCGACAGCCAGTGTGGTCGTCATGGCCTCAACTGTAGAGCGTACGGCGGGACTTGCCGGGGTGCGCGGGGAAGAAAAGAAAAAGGCCCGGCCTGCGCGGAGCAGCCGGGCCCTTGGCCGTGAAACGTGATCAGGCGTCGTTCTTGGTTTTCAGCACCTTGCGGCCACGGTAGAAGCCGGTGGGGCTGATGTGGTGGCGCAGGTGCGTTTCGCCCGTGGTGGGCTCCACGGCGATACCCGGCACCGTCAGCGCGTTGTGCGAACGGTGCATGCCGCGCTTGGAAGGCGACTTCTTGTTTTGCTGGACGGCCATGACGGGCTCCTGGATTCGTTGTGCCGCCACTCCCGGGGACTCCGGGGGCCGTCGGCAGGTTGCGGGGTTGGACGGGTCGCGCGGGCAGTCTCCCAATGGATCCTGCAGCCTGGATGGCGCGAAGCCCACGATTATAGCCCAAACGCCTGCTCCCGCTACTTGAGCGACTTCAGCTTGCCCAGGACGGCGAACGGGTTCTCCCGCTCGCCGCCCGCCGCCTCGAAGTCGGCGTCCACCGCGGACATCTTCACGGGCTCGGGGCAGGTCTCGTGCATGGGCGCCACCGGCATCTCCATCAGCAGTTCGTCCTCGACCAGTTCCAGCAGGTCGAAGCTGCGCGACAGCGCCAGCAGGTCCTCCTCGGCCTCGTCGTCCTCGGCGGCCGCCGTGGCTTCGTCCGGCACGAAGCGGAACGAGCGGTCCACCGACAGTGCCACATCCACCGGCCCCAGGCAGCGCTGGCACACCAGCGGCAGGCTGGCCTCGGCCTGCAGGTGCACCCACACCTCGGGCTGGTGGCGGGAAGGATTGAGCAGTTCGCCGCGTGCGGACCAGTGCACGTCCCCGGCGCGCGCGGGGGTCTCGGTTTCCGCGCGCAGCCGCGCGAAGTTCTGCAGCGGAACGTCCGCGTCCAGCTCGGCGCCCAGCTCGGCGAACCGGTGGACGTCCAGGCGCTGCGGGTCGAAGTCCTTGGCCATGATCCAGTGTAAGAGAATCGAAAGATGCCGCCGTTCCCCGCCGCCCCCGCCGCGCGCCGCCTGGTGCTGGGCTCCACCTCCGTCTACCGGCGCGAACTGCTGTCGCGCCTGCGCCTGCCCTTCGACGTGGAGCCGCCGCACGTGGACGAGACACCGGGCGCTGGCGAAGCTCCGGCCGACCTGGCGCGGCGGTTGGCTGCCGCCAAGGCCGCGGCTGTGGCGGCGAAGCACCCCGATGCGGTGGTGATCGGCTCCGACCAGGTGGCCGACCTCGACGGCGAGCCGCTGGGCAAGCCCGGCAACCATGCCAATGCGATGGCGCAATTGCGCCGCATGCGGGGCAGGACGGTGGTCTTCCAGACGGCGCTCAGCGTCATGTGCCTCGACAACGGATTCGTGCAGCACGACCTGGCGCCTGTGCGGGTGCGCTTTCGCAGCCTGGAGGACAACGAGATCGAGGCTTACCTGCGCGCGGAGCAGCCCTATGACTGCGCCGGCAGCGCCAAGAGCGAGGGGCTGGGCATCGCGTTGCTCGAGGCGATCGACAGCGACGACCCCACCGCGCTGATCGGCCTGCCCTTGATCCGCACGAGCCGCATGTTGCGCGCGGCCGGACTGCATCTTTTCTGATGGCGCGGCTGTACCTCGTCCCGGCGCCGCTCGATTTCGGCTGCGACGTCGTCGTGCCGATCGGCGAGGTGCTGCCGGCCGGCACGATCCGCGTCGCCGCGGGCCTGACGCATTGGGTTTGCGAGAACGCCAAGTCCGCGCGCGCTTTCCTCAAGCGCGTGGGCGAGGTCGAAGCGCTGGCGCTACCCTTGCAGCAGCAGGAGATCCAGGAACTGCCGCGGGCCGTGCACAAGAAGGGCGACCATGGGCCGGCCGCGTTCGACGCGCGCCCGCTGCTGAAGCCCGCGAGCGAGGGTCACGACGTCGGGTTGCTGAGCGAAGCCGGCATGCCTGCGGTAGCGGATCCGGGGTCGTCGGTCGTGCGGGCAGCGCATGAACTCGGCATCGAAGTGGTGCCGCTGGTCGGGCCGGTGTCGC
Organism: Ramlibacter sp.; assembly: GCA_036263715.1. GTDB lineage: Bacteria > Pseudomonadota > Gammaproteobacteria > Burkholderiales > Burkholderiaceae_C > Ramlibacter. Next base: position 504 of record DATAGN010000281.1, on the reverse strand, counting down.
TGCTGCTGGCGCTGGCGGCCAGTGGCCTGAACGGCCAGAACTTCGCCTTCGTCGGTTACCTGCCGCAGGAGGGCGCGGCACGCGCGCAGCGCCTGCGCGAGCTGGAGGCCCTGGCGCTCAAGAGCGGGCAGACGCAGCTGTTCATCGAAACGCCCTATCGCAACGAGGCGGTGTGGCAGGGAATGCTCGGGGCGCTGAAGCCTGCGACGCGCATTGCAGTTGCTTCGGGCTTGACGCTGCCGTCGGCGATGTGCCGGTGTGCGTCGGCAGGCGAGTGGAAGAAACAGCCGTCGCCCGTGAAGAATGACGTCCCGGCGGTTTTCGCGATCGGTCCGTGACGTTCGTCATCCCCGCGAAGGCGGGGATCCAGGGCTTTCGCGCGAAGCGATCCCTGCGCATGCAAGTGAACGCAGAGGACGCGACGCAGAGGACGCAGAAGGAAACCAAACTTCAGGTTTTCCTCTGCGTCCTCTGCGTAACCTCTGCGCACTCTGCGTTCACCGA
>DATAGN010000280.1:0-1681 GCA_036263715.1 Ramlibacter sp. | reverse complement strand
CACCCCAACACCCCACGAACACGTTGGGGTGCGCTGCGCGCAACCCAACCTACGAATGCCGGGCGCCGCTCCAGCGGCCCTCGCGCACGAGCGTGCGCGCGCACTCGGCCAGCACCACGCGCGTGGCGAGCGCGGCCGGGGACAGCTCGTCGTCCGAGAGGCTGCACAGCGAATTCAGGCGCCGCGTCCGTGCGTCGGCGATCTCGGCCAGGTGAAAGCGCGTGGTGCCGTCCGGGAAGCGCGCGATCGCGGCCCAGGGCTGGATGGTGCAGCCGAGGCCCTGGTCGACGGCGTCCATCAGCATGGCGAGCGAGTCGATCTCCGCCCGCAGCGTGACCTTCACGCGCGCCCGCGCGAAAGCGGCATCCAGCGTGCTGCGCAGGCCATGGGGCCCCGTGGGCAGGATCAGCGGCAAGCCCTTGAGCTGGGCGAGCCGCACGCGTTCACCCAGGCCGCCCTCGCGCGCGGAGGCGATCAGGAACAGCTTCTCCTCCAGCAGCGGCGTCACGCTCCAGCGCCGGGCGGGATCGGTGTCGAACAGCACCGCCAGGTCCAGTTGCCGTGCATTGAGCATCTGCGACAGGTGCCCCGAGAGGCTTTCGACCATGTGCAGGCGCACATCGGGGTAGCGCTCGCGCATCGCCAGCATCAGCGGCACGCCCAGCACCGAGGCGGTGGTCGGCGCCAGGCCCACGCTGACGCTGCCGGTCAGGCGCGCCTCGTGCGCGGCGCGCATCGCCTGGTCGGCGTGGCGCAGCGTGAGCTGCGCTTCGCGGAAGAAGGCCAGGCCCGCTTCGGTGGGCGTGACGCCGGTTCGCGTGCGTTGCAGCAGCCGGGTGGCCAGTTCGCCTTCGAGCCGGCCGATCTGCTGGCTCAGGGCCGACTGCACCACCCCGAGGTCCAGCGCGGCGCGGCTCATGCTCCCGAGTTCCACGACGCGGGTGAAGTAGCGAAGCTGGCGCAGTTCCATGGAGCGAGGTGGACGGCCCCTACCTCGCGCACTTGTCGTTCAGCGCGCGTTCGGCAAGCGACGGCAAGGCCAGCAGCCCGCCCTCGCGTCGCGCAGTCGTCGGCGGATGCAGGCAGTCGTCGCGCCCTGCGCCTTCCATCTCGCGCGCCAGGGGATCCTTGCGCAAGCCGTCGCGGCGCAACTGCTCGTTGGCCATGTCGGCCAGGCTGCGGCGCTGCGTGTTCCAGGGACCGGGGTAGATCGTCCGCGGTGAAGGCGCGGGAATGATGGGGGCCGGCGGCAAGGCCGGCGGACGCGCGATGGCCGGCGGCGCCACGCCCGGCGCGCCCCAGCCCGGCACCGGCGGCGCGGGCACCGGCGTCGCTGATCCGGCCTGTGGCGAGCCGGGCGCGACCGGCACGTCGATGGTGACGGTCGGTGCGCGCGACGGCGGCGCGGGAGCGACTGGTGCCGCAGGTGCCGGCGGTGCGGCCACCGGGGCAGCGGGCGCCGGTGGTGCAGGCGGCGCGGGCACCGGCGCGGGAGCGGGCGGCGCCGAAACGGGTGCGGGTGCGGGAGGCGCGGGCACCGGCGCTGGCGCAGGTGGCGCTGGCACCGGCGCGGGAGCGGGTGGTGCGGGCACGGGCGCCGGCGCCGGGGGCGCGGGAACCGGCGCCGGTGCGGGCGGCGCCGGGACCGGAGCGGGAGCCGGGGGAGCCGGCACGGGTGCCG
>DATAGN010000279.1:0-16144 GCA_036263715.1 Ramlibacter sp. | reverse complement strand
CGACCGCATCTCGGACAACAACCTGCTGACGGTGGGCGCCACCTCGCGCCTGCTCGACCCGGAAACGGGCGCGGAAGCGGCGAAGTTCGGCATCGCCCAGCGCATCCGCTTCAAGGACCAGCTGGTGACGCTGCCGGGCGTGCCGCCCGTGAGCGAGCGCCTCTCGGACGTGCTGTTCGGCGCCTCGGTGAACCTGGTGCCGCAATGGAGCGTGGATGCCACGCTGCAGTACAACCCGAAGCTGCGCCAGTCGATCCGCACCGTCGCCGGCGTGCGCTACAGCCCGCGGGACTACCACGTGGTCACCGCTGCCTACCGGCGGCGGCAGGGCCTGAGCGAGCAGATCGAGGTGGGTTGGCAGTGGCCGCTGAACGACCTGTGGGGCGATTTCGGCGAGGCGCTCGCGCCCGGCATGGGCGAGGGCCCGGGGCGCTGGTACGGCGTCGGCCGCCTGAACGTGAGCCTGAAGGACCGGCGCGTGGTCAACGGCGTGCTCACGGACGTCAAGGAGCGGCGCCTGGTCGAGGGCGTGCTCGGCCTGGAATACGACGGCGGCTGCTGGCTGGGGCGCATCGTGGTGGAAAAGTTCCAGACCGGCCCGGACACCTCCAGCAAGCGCATCCTGTTCCAGCTGGAGTTCGTGGGCCTGAGCCGCCTGGGCTCCAACGCCCTGCAGTCGCTCAAGCAGAATATCCCCCGCTACCAGTACCTGCGCGAGCGCGTGACGACGCCCAGCCGGTTCAGCAATTACGACTAGACTGAGACATGAATTTCCGTTCCCTGGCCCCGCGGCTCGTCTGTGCCGCCTTGCTCGCCGCCGCGGCCCTGCCCGCGCTGGCACAAGGCTTCCGCACCACGCCGCTCCTGCCGCCCGCGTCGCCGCGCCTCACCGCCCCGAGTGCACCGAGCGGCCCGCGCGCGGCCGACTTCATCGTCGCCGTCGTCAATTCCGAGCCGATCACCAACTACGAAGTGCGCGCGCGCATGGTGCGCTACGAGCAGCAGCTCGCCGCCCAGGGCGCCGCCATGCCGCCGCGCCCGCAGCTGGCCCGCGAGGTGCTGGAGCGCCTGATCACCGAAAAAGCACAGTTGCAGCTGGCGCGTGAGACCGGCGTGCGCGTCGACGAGGCGCTGGTCGACCAGGCCGAGGCGAACGTGGCCCGCCAGAACGGCATCCCCGTGGCCGAACTGCGCCGCCGCATGACGGCCGACGGCATGAACCCGCAGCAGTTCCGCGACGACCTGCGCAACCAGATCATGCTGCAGCGCCTGCGCGACCGCGAACTCGAGCCGCGCGCCAAGGTGAGCGACCTCGACATCGACCAGTTCCTGCGCGAACAGCAGCAGGGCACCGCCGACCCGGCGCTGACCGAGATGAACCTGGCGCACATCCTGGTGGCCGTGCCGGAGAACGCGACCCCGGCGCAGGTGGCGCAGCTGCAGGCCAAGGCCCAGGGCCTGGTGCAACGCGCGCGCGCCGGCGAGGACTTCGCCAAGCTCGCGCGCGAGAACTCGGATGCCGCCGGCGCGGCGCAGAACAGCGGTGTCGTGGGGCTGCGCCCGTCCGACCGCCTGCCGCCGGTCTTCGTGGAAGCCACGCGCGACCTGAAGGAAGGCGGCGTCACGGACATCGTGCGCACGCAGGCCGGCTTCCACGTCGTCAAGGTGCTGGAAAAGCGCCAGCTCGGCGCGGCCGGCGGGACGGTCACGCAAAGCCGCGCCCGCCACATCCTGCTGCGTCCGGGCGCGAACCTCACCGAGGCACAGGCGCGGCAGCGCCTGTCCGAGTACAAGAAGCGCGTCGAGAGCAAGCAGTCGGAGTTCGAGCAGCTGGCGCGCGACAACTCGCAGGACGCGAGCGCGCGCAACGGCGGCGACCTGGGCTGGGTGAGCCCGGGCGTGTTCGTGCCCGAGTTCGAGGAAGTGCTGAACAACCTGACCCCGGGGCAGATCTCCGAGCCGATCACCACGCGCTTCGGCGTGCACCTGATCCAGCTGCTGGAGCGGCGCCAGTCGACCATGAGCCAGCGCGAGCAGCGCGAGGTGGTGCGCAACCTGGTGCGCGAGCGCAAGCTGGACGAAGCCTACGTGCAGTGGTCGCAGGAGGTGCGCGGCCGCGCGTACGTGGAGCTGCGCGAGCCGCCGCAGTGACGTGAAGCACGTCGCGCGCAAGCGCTTCGGCCAGCACTTCCTGGCGGACACCGGCATCATCGATGCGATCGTGCGCGCGATCGACCCGCGCGCGGGGCAGCCGATGGTGGAAATCGGTCCCGGTCTCGCCGCCCTCACGCAGCCGCTGGTGGAGCGGGTCGGCAAGCTCACGGTGATCGAGCTCGATCGCGACCTGGCCGCGCGCCTGCGCCAGCATCCGCAGCTGGACGTGGTGGAGGCCGATGTGCTGAAGGTCGACTTCGCTGCGCTGGCCGACCGGCTGGGCGTGGCGAAGCTGCGGGTGGTGGGCAACCTGCCCTATAACATCTCCAGTCCCATCCTGTTCCACCTGCTCGGGCATGTCGGGCGCATCGAGGACCAGCACTTCATGCTGCAAAAGGAAGTGGTGGACCGCATGGTCGCGTCACCTGCGACGGCGGACTATGGGCGCTTGTCGGTGATGCTGCAGTGGCGCTATGCGATGGAGGACGTGCTGTTCGTGCCGCCCGGGAGCTTCGATCCGCCGCCGCGCGTGGACAGCGCGGTGGTGCGGATGGTGCCGTATGCGGACGCGGCCGAGGTGGACGAGGCCCTGCTGTCCGAGTTGGTGCAGGTGGCCTTCTCGCAGCGCCGCAAGATCCTGCGCAACACGCTGGGCAAGTGGCTGGAAGCGCGCGGTTTCACAGGCGACTTCGATGTGCAGCGGCGGGCGGAGGAGGTGCCTGTGTCCGAGTACGTCGCTCTTTGCCAGAGGGTTGCCGCCCTGTGAGGTTGACTCGTTCCAGCGTCGGTGAACGCAGAGTGCGCAGAGGTTACGCAGAGGACGCAGAGAAAAAACCAAGAAGGATGTGAGCAGGGACGTCGTTCACCCTCACTTTTCTCTTTCCTTCTTTCTCCTGTCTTCCTCTGCGTCCTCTGCGTAACCTTTGCGTCCTCTGCGTTCACCGACCTCCGAACGGCACCACCCCACCCAGAAAACAAAAAGCCGGGCAGTGCCCGGCTTCCTGAAAGCTCTGGGTCCCCGCCTGCGCGGGGATGACAGTTACGCTGCCGCGAGCCAGTAACCCGCATTGAAGGGGCTGCTCATGCGCAGTGCGAGAGGGGACACGTCCAGGATCTTGTCCGTGGGCATCTTCTCTCCATCCGGGGCGACTGCGGGTTGTTGCACCTGCTCGCCCTGGGCCTCGTTCGCCCGTTCCGCTTGGCCTTGTTGCGCGGAACGGGCTACCGAAAAGAATAGAAACAGCGGAATGGTACTTTCCGGTCTGCCCAGAAGTCCGCCGTGTCGCGGAAGATGTCCAGGAGCTGCTCGCGCGCTTCCTTGTCGAACTTCCCGTTGGCCGGAATGTGTTCCAGCACCACGATGAAGCCCGGTTGCGGGCCCGATTTATGCAACGGGTCCGTCATGCAGTCGTACAGCGCGTCGAAGTTCTTGCCGAAGTGGGCCGGGAACGTGAACTGCTGGGCGATCATGTCCAGCACGTCCTGCTTGCTCTGGGCGGTCGCCAGGTTGGCGTACAGGAAGTGGTGGCCCATGGCGGTGGCAGTCTCCTGCAGGTCCGACACCCGGTAGGCGCGGATGGACTGCACGATGTTGCTGCGCACCCCTTTGAGGGGCGTCTCGGAAATGTCAGGACGGATGGCTTGGTCCATCTCCGTTTCTTTCTCGGTAGTCAAAAACAGGTCCCGCTTCATTGTTGGGGTTACTCCACGATCTTTCGAAAACTGGCGTAGTGGTCAGCGGTGTAATAGCAGGCGTGCGGTGTCGTCGGGGGCCCACCGCATACGATGCGCCGGGCGCCCCGGTCGCGTGATCCTGGCGTCTTCACGGTGTATTCGCGGTAGTACCCGCGCCTCTCGGCGGGGAGCAGGCGCTCCCGGTTGCCGAACACCGTGCCGTCCTTGTCGTACGGGAACGGTCCGCCCTGGCGGATCAGTTCGTAAGTCTCCCGGCCCTGGCGAGGCAGCTCGGTGACACGCACCGTGGCCGCACCGCCGAAGCTGAGCCCGTCCATCGGCCCCCGGGCTTGCGCCAACGGGGAGGCGGTCATCGCGGCGGCCACCAAAGTGCTGGTGAGCACTGACTTGATGGCCGACCAACCGGCCTGGAACGGACCTTCTGCGGAGATCTTCAAGGGACGCCTCCGGCCTTTCAGGGCCGGACCTTCCATAGTCCCGGGCGCCTTGCAGCGCCGGGTCATCTTTCAAACACCCGGGTAAACCCGGAAATCTCAAGCCCGCTAGTGTGACCGAGTTCCGGGCCGAAGGCAAGCCGCTGCACAAAATTTGGGCAAGGTTGAAGGCCTTTCCGCGGCTGCCACTATCTTCTTAAGTTAGTGCCAGCTTTTCAGCGCGGCCTTGTCGCCTGTGGGACTGCCGCGTCGCATGACGGTTTCTCACGCATGGCCAAGCGCTCGCGGCGAGGTGAATTGTCAGGGTAGGCGGCGCCCCGCGGGCGCGCGCTCACTCGCCCTTGATGTTGTTGTCCTTGATCGCCTTGCCGTAGCGCGCCAGCTGCTCGCGGATCAGCGCCGTCAGCTGCTCCGGCGAGCCGCCATTGGGCCGCAGCCCGAGGCCGGCGTAGCGCTCCTTGATCTCCGGGTCGCCCAGCGCGCGCACCGATTCGCGGTGCAACCGCGTCACGATGTCGCGCGGCGTGCCGGGCGGCGCGGTCAGCGCGAACCAGGTGCTGAAGTCGAAGCCGCTGATGCCCTGCTCGGCCAGGGTCGGGACGGTCGGATATTCCGCCTGCCGGTTGCCGCCCATGACACCGATCAGGCGCAGCTTGCCGGCCTTGACCAGCGAGGCCACGGTGGCGATGCCCTGCAGGGTCACGTCGGTCTGGCCGCTGGCCGTGTCCTGCGCCGCCTGGCTCGCACCCCGGTAGGGCACGTGCCGGATGTCGATGCCGGTATGCGCGGCGAACAGCGCGCCGGCCAGGTGCTGCGGGCTGCCGTTGCCGCCCGAGGCATACGACAGCTTGCCCGGCGAGGCCTTCGCCGCGGCGATGAATTCCGCTGCCGTCTTGTAGGGCGACGTGCTCGGCACCGCGATGCCGAACTCCACGGTCGCGACCTGCGAGATGTGCGCGAAATCCGTCATCGGGTTGAAGGGCGTGGCCGGATTCATGTTCGGCACCATCGTGAGGATGCTGTCGTTGAAGCCGCCGATGGTGTAGCCGTCGGGCGCGGCCTTCTGCAGCTGCGCCGCGCCGATGATGCCGGCAGCGCCGACGAGGTTTTCCACGGTGATCGGCTGGCCCATGTTGACGGCCATCTTCTGCGCCAGCAGGCGCGCCGCGACGTCCACGGCGCTGCCGGCGGCCAGCGGCACGATCATGCGGATCGGCCGGTTCGGGTAGCCGGACTGGGCGCGCACGGGCAGCGCGGCCGACAGCATGGCGGCGCCGGCGGCGGCGAGCACGCCGCGGCGGTTGGTTCGGTCTTGCACGGACATGGAAGTCTCCTTGTGGTTGTCGGTGTTCAGGGCGCGAGCCCGAGCACCCGGATCGCGTTCTCGCCGAGGATGGCGAGCCGGTCCTCGTCGCTCAGTTCGGGCGTGCCCATGATGTGGGTGACCGGGTCTTCCTCCCAGGGAATGGGATGGTCCGTGCCCATCATGATCTGGCCGGTGCCGACTTCCGCGGCCAGGTGCCGCAGGGCTTCGCCGGTGAAGACCAGCGCGTCGAAGTAGATCTGGCGGATGTACTCGGTCGGGCGCTTTTGCAGCTGGATCGCGGGATCGCAGTTCTGCGGCGACACGTGGCAGCTGCGGTCCATGCGCGGCGCATAGGAGCCGAGGAAGCCGCCGCCGTGCGCGCCGAGCACCTTGAGGTGCGGGTACTTGTCGAACACGCCTTCGAAGATCAGCTTCTGCAGGGCGATGGTGGTGTCCAGCGGGTTGCCGATCACGTTGGCCAGCCAGCCGTTGCCCTTGAAGCGGGCGGCGAGTTCCGGCGTGCTCTGGGGATGGATGAACAGCATCACCCCGAGCTCCTGCGCCTTGGCCAGCACGGGGTGGAACTCGGGATGCGCGAAGTCGCGGCCGGCGACGTTGCCGCCGATGGCCGCGCCCTTCAGGCCGTACCTGCGCACGGCGTCTTCCAGCTGGCGCACGGCCAGGTCGGGGAACTGCATCGCGAGCGAGGCGAAGGCGGCCAGGCGCTTCGGGTGCCTTGCGCAGATTTCGGCGAAGCTCTCGTTGTGGATGCGGCAGATCGCTTCGGCCGTCTCGCGGTCCTGCTTGTACCAGAAGGGGTTGATGCTGAGCACCTGCATGTCCACGCCCATGCGGGCCATGGCGTCCAGGCGCGTGGCGAGCACCGCGTCCTGCTGCAGGAAGTGTTCGGGCACCCCCTTGACCGGCGGCAGCACCGACTTGGCCTCGGCACCCATGAGGTCGATGGCGGCCTGGAAGTAGCAATGCGCGTGCACGTCGACGGTGCGCGCCCGCCGTCCCTTCAGGATGACGGGTGCGCGTTTCGGCGAAGACCCCCCGCCGCCTTCAGGCGCGACCGGCAGTCCGTTGCAGGCGCAGAACCACAGGCCGGCGGGGCCGTGGCGGTGGGTGGAGGAGGACGTCCAGGGGAACCGCATGGGCCTTCTTCTTGTGAAGCACCGGAGCATGCCGGAATGTGCCCGAGAACGGCACGGTGTTTCTCCCCCTCCTGCCTCGTCCGCTGGTGTGCCGAGGTCGGTGAACGCAGAGTGCGCAGAGGTTACGCAGAGGACGCAGAGAAGACAAAAGAAAGAGGAGCAGAAACGCAGCGCCGGACTTGGGCAGCTTTCCTGCTTTGTCTCTTTCTCTGCGTCCTCTGCGTAACCTCTGCGTCCTCTGCGTTCACCTCTGTCGCGAGAGATCGCGAACCCGAAGTGACTCAGCGTGCCGCGTTTGCGTCCGCCACCGTCAAGGCAGTCATGTTCACGATGCGCCGCACCGTCGCACTGGCGGTGAGGATGTGCACCGGCTTCGCAGCACCGAGCAGCACCGGGCCGATCGCGATGTTGCCGCCGGCCGCGGTCTTGAGCAGGTTGTACGAAATGTTGGCGGCATCGATGTTCGGCAGCACCAGCAGGTTCGCGTCGCCGCTGAGCGTGCTGTGCGGCATCAGCTGCATGCGCGCCTCGCCATCGAGCGCCACGTCGCCATGCATCTCGCCGTCCACTTCCATCCAGGGCGCCTGCTCCTGCAGCAACTCCAGCACCGTGCGCATCTTCACCGCGCTGGGCGAATTGCTGCTGCCGAAGTTCGAGTGGCTCAGGAGCGCCACCTTCGGCTTCACGCCGAAGCGCAGCATCTCGTCCGCCGCCATCAGCGTGATCTCCGCCAGCTGTTGCGCGGTCGGGTCGTAGTTCACGTGCGTGTCGACCAGGAACACCTGCCGGTTGGGCAACAGCAGCCCGTTCATGCAGGCATAGGTGTTGACGCCGGCCCGCTTGCCGATCACCTGGTCGATGTAGCGCAGGTGGATGTCCGTCGTGCCCCAGGTGCCGCAGATCATGCCGTCGACCTGGTCCTTCTGCAGCAGCATGGCGCCGATCAGCGTCAGGCGCCGGCGCATCTCGATCTTCGCCATCTGCACCGTCACGCCCCGGCGCTCGGTCATGCGGTGGTAGGTCTGCCAGAAGTCGCGGTAGCGGTCGTCCTGTTCCACGTTGACGACATCGTAGTCGCGGCCTTCCTGCAGCCGCAGCCCGAACTTCTCCACCCGCTGCGCAATGATCTTCGGCCGGCCGATCAGCGTCGGCCGCGCCACGCGCTCGTCGGCGACGATCTGCGCGGCGCGCAGCACGCGCTCCTCCTCGCCTTCGCAGAAGGCGACGCGCTTCTTCCCCGCCGTCTTGGCCGCGGTGAAGATCGGCTTCATCGTCGTCCCCGAGGCGTAGACGAAGCTTTGCAGCTGCTCGCGGTAGGCGTCCATGTCCTTGATCGGACGCAGCGCCACGCCGCTTTCCTCCGCCGCCTTGGCCACCGCCGGCGCGATCTTGATCATCAGGCGCGGATCGAAGGGCTTGGGAATCAGGTAGTCGGGTCCGAAGGACAGCTGCTGGCCCGCATAGGCCGCCGCCACCACTTCGCTTTGCTCCGCCTGCGCCAGTTCGGCGATCGCGTAGACCGCCGCGATCTCCATCTCCATCGTGATCGTGGTCGCACCGGAGTCCAGCGCGCCGCGGAAGATGTAGGGAAAGCACAGGACGTTGTTCACCTGGTTCGGGTGGTCCGAACGTCCGGTGGCGATGACGCAGTCGGCGCGCGCCGCACGCGCGTCTTCCGGCGTGATCTCGGGGTTGGGGTTGGCCAGCGCCAGGATCAGCGGGTTGGCCGCCATCTTCCTGACCATGTCCGGCTTGAGCACGCCGCCGGCGGACAGGCCGAGGAACACGTCGGCGTCCTCGATCACCTCGGTGAGCGTGCGCGCGGAGGTCTCCTGCGCGAACTGCTCCTTGTCCGGGTCCATCAGTTCCTTGCGGCCCTTGTAGACGACGCCGGCGAGGTCGGTCACGTAGATGTTCTCGCGCGGCATGCCGAGCTTGAGCAGCAGGCCCAGGCAGGCCAGCGCCGCGGCGCCCGCGCCGGACACGACCATCTTGACCTTGCCGATGTCCTTGCCCACGACCTTCAGCCCGTTGAGGATGGCCGCGCCCACGGTGATGGCGGTGCCGTGCTGGTCGTCGTGGAACACCGGGATCTTCATCCGCTCGCGCAGCTTGCGCTCGACGTAGAAGCAGTCCGGCGCCTTGATGTCCTCGAGGTTGATGCCGCCGAAGGTGGGTTCCAGCGCCGCGATGATGTCGACCAGCTTGTCCAGGTCGTCCTTCTCGGCCAGCTCGATGTCGAAGACGTCGATGCCGGCGAATTTCTTGAACAGGACGCCCTTGCCTTCCATCACCGGCTTGGCCGCCAGCGGGCCGATGTCGCCCAGTCCCAGCACCGCGGTGCCGTTGGTGACGACGGCCACCAGGTTGCCGCGGCTGGTGTACTTGAAGGCGTTGGCGGGATCCTTGACGATCTCCTCGCAGGGCACCGCCACCCCGGGGGTGTAGGCCAGCGAGAGGTCGTGCTGGTTGATCAACTGCTTGGTCGCAGTGACCTGGATCTTGCCGGGGGTCGGTTTCTCGTGGTATTCGAGCGCCGCGTGGCGAAGCTGCGCGCGCTTGTCGTCGGCAGAGGGAGGGTTAGCCATGGGGATCCTGTCTCCTGGGCGCCCATGCTGCCGGCGCCCGTCTTTTTCAAGGAACCGCGGATTGTAGACCCGGCTCGCCGGGAAAACCCTAGTATGGAGATATGCGTATCCCGCATGTACGGACTGGCCCGGCAGGCGGCAGGCTGCCTACAGTGCGCGGCACAGGAGACTTTCGACATGGCTGCCCCGACCGATGCGTTGCGCGAGGAGCGCATCGCCACCCTGATCCAGCAAGCCCGAGGGCGGGCGGAGCAGCCCGCCAGCGCTCCGCTGGCCGACCTCGCGCGCGAGTACTACCGGCGTGTGGACCTGGAGGACCTGGACGAGCGCAGCCCCGATGACCTGCTGGGCGCGCTGCTGGCGCACTGGCAGCTGGCCGCGCAGCGGCCGGCGGGCACGGCGCGCATCCGCGTGTTCAGCCCGACGACGGCCTCCGACGGCTGGGGCTCGCGCCACACGGTCGTCCAGGTCGTCAACGACGACATGCCTTTCCTGGTGGATTCTGTGTCGCTGGAGATCGCCCGCCAGGGCCTGGCCATCCACCTGATCGTGCACCCGGTCTTTGCGGTGGAGCGCGACGCCAGGGGCACGCTGCAGAAGGCCATCCCTCACGCGGAAGCCGCGGGCAGGCCGCGCGAGTCCTGGATGTACATCGAGGTGGACCGCATGGTTGACGCGCAGCAGCGCGCCGCGCTGTGCGAAGGCATCGAGCGCGTGCTGGCCGACGTGCGGGCTGCGGTGGCCGACTGGAAGCCCATGCTGGCGCGGCTGCAGGCCGTGGGGGAGGAGCTGGGCCAGGTTCCGGCCGGTGTCTCGAACGAAGAGGCGGAGGAAAGCCGCGCCTTCGTGGAGTGGCTGGCCCAGGACCACTTCACCCTGCTGGGCTACCGGCAGAACGACCTGGTCGAAGAAGGCGGGCAGCTGGCGCTGAAGCCGGTGGAGCGCAGCAGCCTGGGCGTGCTGCGCGACGGCCACGGCACGCGGTCCGCCAGCTTCGCCGCGCTGCCGGCCGCGGCGCGCGCGCTGGCCCGCGCGCCTTCGCCCGTGCTGGTGGTCACCAAGGCCAACACCCGCTCCACCGTGCACCGCGACGGCTACACCGACTACGTGGGCATCAAGCGCTTCGACGCGTCCGGCCAGGTGGTCGGCGAGCACCGCTTCATCGGCCTCTTCACCTCCGCCGCGTATGCCTCGCGCGTGTACGAGGTGCCGCTGCTGCGCCGAAAGGTGGTGAACGTGGCGCAGCGCGCCGGCTTCGCGCCGGCCGGCCACCTGGCCAAGGCGCTGCAGCACACGCTGGAGACCTTCCCGCGCGACGACCTGTTCCAGATCGGCGAAGGGGAGCTGTACGAGACGGCGCTGGGCATCCTGGGCATCGGCGAGCGGCACCGGCTGCGCCTGTTCCTCTGGCAGGACCCCTTCGACCGCTTCGTGTCCTGCCTGGTCTTCGTGCCGCGCGAGGCCTTCTCCACGCAGTTGCGGCTGAAGTTCCAGCGCATCCTGCTGCAGACGCTGGGCGGCAGCCACATCGACTTCGACGTGCTGCTCTCGGGAACGCAGCTCGCCCGCATCCACTTCACCGTGCGGGTGGCGCCCAAGCCGATGCCCGCCATCGACCGCAAGGCGCTGGAGCGCAAGCTCGCCGCCGCGGCGCGGCGCTGGGAGGACGAACTGCGCGACGCGCTGGTCGACGCGGAGGGCGAGGCTGGCGGGCTGGCGCTGGACCGGCAGTGGTCGCAGTCCTTCCCGGTCGCATATCGCGAACGCGTGCCGGCGCGCGCCGCCGTGCACGACATCCGCAAGATCAACGCGCTCACGCCTGAATCTCCCCTTGCGCTGGCCCTGTACTGGCCGCTGGGAGCGAGTGAAGGGCGCCTGGGCCTGAAGGTCTACCGCCTGGGCGCGCCCGTGGTCCTGTCGGACAGCCTGCCGATGCTGGAACACATGGGCGTGCGCGTGCTCACGGAGGACAACCACCGCATCGACCGTGGCAACGACGCCGCTCCGGTGTTCCTGCACGACTTCGCCCTGGAAGCGCGGCCCAACGAGGAGATCGACCCGCAGGCGCTGGCGCAACTCTTCGAGGACGCGTTCGCGCGCGTGTTCGGCGGCGAGGTGGAGAACGACAGCTTCAACCGGCTGGTGCTGCTGGCGGCGCTGTCGGCCGAAGAGATCGTGGTGCTGCGCGCCTATGCCAAGTACTTGAAGCAGATCGGCTTCGCGCAGTCGCAGGCGACCATCGCGGCGACGCTGGCCACGTACCCGCGCATCGCGCGCATGCTGGTGTCGCTGTTCCGCCTGCGCTTCGACCCGCAGGCCCACGACGAGGCCGGTGCCGCCTCGCAGGTGAACGCGCTGGAGCAGGCACTGGAGAAGGTGAGCAACCTCTCGGACGACCGCGTGCTGCGCCAGTTGCTGGCGCTCGTGCAGGCCACCCTGCGCACCAACTACTGGCGCACCGGGCTCGGCGCTTCCGGCGCCCCGGGGCCGCGCCGGTCCTTCCTGAGTTTCAAGCTGGACTCCTCGCGGGTGCCGGGCCTGCCGGAACCGCGGCCGCTGTACGAGATCTGGGTGTACTCCCCGCGCTTCGAGGGCATCCACCTGCGCGGCGGCAAGGTCGCGCGCGGCGGCCTGCGCTGGTCGGACCGTCCCGACGACTTCCGCACCGAGGTGCTGGGGCTGGTGAAGGCGCAGATGGTGAAGAACACCGTGATCGTTCCGGTGGGCTCCAAGGGCGGCTTCGTGCTGAAGAAGGCGCCGCCTCCGAGCGAGCGCGAAGCCTGGATGAAGGAGGGCATCGCCTGCTACCAGGACTACCTGCGCGGGCTGCTGGACCTCACCGACAACCTGGTGGCCGGCAAGACGGTGCCGCCGCCGCAGGTGGTGCGCATCGATGGCGACGATCCCTACCTGGTGGTTGCGGCGGACAAGGGCACCGCCACCTTCTCCGACTACGCCAATGCGATCAGCATCGAGTACGGCCACTGGCTGGGGGACGCCTTCGCCTCCGGCGGCAGCCAGGGCTACGACCACAAGGCCATGGGCATCACGGCCCGCGGCGCCTGGGAAAGCGTCAAGCGCCACTTCCGCGAGCTGGGCGTCGACACGCAGGCCACCGACTTCACGGTCGTCGGCATCGGAGACATGTCCGGCGACGTGTTCGGCAACGGCATGCTGCTGTCGCGGCACATCCGGCTGGTGGCGGCGTTCGACCATCGGCACATCTTCATCGACCCGAGCCCAGACACCGAGCGCAGCTTCGTGGAGCGCGAGCGCCTGTTCAAGCTGCCGCGCTCGTCGTGGGCGGACTTCGACACGCAGCTGGTCTCCCAAGGCGGCGGCGTGTGGGCGCGCTCGGAGAAGTCGGTGCCGCTGTCGCCGCAGGCGCGCGCGGTGCTCGGCATCGACGCGGATCACCTGACGCCGGCGGAACTGGTGAGCGCCATCCTCAAGGCGCCCGTGGATCTGCTGTACAACGGCGGTATCGGCACCTATGTCAAGGCCGCGACCGAGACGCACGCCGAGGTGGGCGACCGCGCCAACGACCCGGTGCGGATCAACGGCGCCGAGCTGCGCTGCAAGGTGGTGGCCGAAGGCGGGAACCTGGGCTTCACGCAGCGTGGCCGCATCGAGGCGGCCCTGCGCGGCGTGAAGATCAACACGGACGCCATCGACAACTCCGCCGGCGTGGACACCTCCGACCACGAGGTGAACATCAAGATCCTGCTGGGCATCGCGCAGTCCGACGGCGAGCTCACCGAAAAGCAGCGCAACGTGCTGCTGCCGCAGATGACCGAACAAGTCGCGGCGCTGGTGCTGCGCGACAACTACTTCCAGACGCAGGCGCTCTCCATCGGCCAGCGCCTCGCGCCGCGCCAACTGGACGAGCAGGCGCGCTTCATCCGCTTCCTGGAGAAAAAGGGCGAGTTGAATCGGGCGATCGAGTACCTGCCGTCCGAGGAGGAGATCGCTGACCGGCGCAGCAAGGGCCTGGGCCTGACCTCGCCGGAACTCGCCGTGCTGCTGGCGTACAGCAAGATGTGGCTGAACGACGAACTGGTTGCCTCCGACCTGCCGGAGGATCCCTGGGTGGCCACCGCGCTGGAGCGCTACTTCCCGACGCAACTGAAGGAAAAGTTCGCGGCCTACATCCCGCGCCATCCGCTCAAGCGCGAGATCATCGCCACGCACGTGTTGAACAGCATGGTCAACCGCGTCGGTCCCACCTTCGTGCACCGCCTCGGCGAGATCACCGGCGCGACGGCGCCGCAGGTCGTTCGCGCGTACCTGGCCAGCCGCGAGGTGTTCAGCCTGGTGCCGCTGTGGCAGCAGATCGAGGCGCTCGACGCGAAGGTGCCGGACGACCTGCAGGCCGACATGGTGCTGGCGCTGCGCGCGCTGGTCTCGCGCGCCACCACCTGGTTCCTGCGTTCGCGGCGCCTCTTCGAGCCCACGCAGCAGCAGGTGGCGCGCTTCGCGCCCGCGGTGCAGGCGCTGCGCTCGCACATGGAAGCCGCACAAGCGGCCTCGCCGCGCGCGGGCCGCTGGATCGATGCGGGCGTGCCGCAGGAACTGGCCCACCACGTCGACAGCGCGCAGCTGTTGTTCCACGCCCTGGACATCGCGGAGATCGCGGAGGCAAG
The DNA here is from genome assembly GCA_036263715.1 of Ramlibacter sp. Lineage (GTDB taxonomy): Bacteria > Pseudomonadota > Gammaproteobacteria > Burkholderiales > Burkholderiaceae_C > Ramlibacter. The sequence goes on along the minus strand of DATAGN010000279.1, from coordinate 2,167 downwards.
CAAGCGGCCGCTGGCGCTGACCGCGCAGGTGCACGCCGGCGTCGGCCAGCGCCTGGGGCTCGAACGCATGGGGCAGCAGATCGAGCTGCTGCCAGCCGAGAGCTACTGGCAGGGCCTGGCCAAGCTGGCGCTCACCGACGACGTCACCGACCTGCAGCGCTCCATCGCCCAGGAGGCGCTGGGGCACGGCGACGGCGACGCTGGCGTGATCCTGGACCGCTGGGAGCAGGGCAACCGGCAGGCGCTGGAGCGCGCGCAGCGGCTGCTGCTGGAGTTGCAGGAGACGCCGGGCAGCGACCTGGCCATGCTGTCCGTGGCGCTGCGGGAGCTGCGCAACCTGGTGTGACCCTGCAACCCCGCGAAGACCCGATCGAGCGGCTCGCCCGTGCCAAGCGGCGGGCGACGCTGCTGCTGGCCCTGATGGGCGTGCTGCTCGTGGTGAGCCTGCTGCTGCCGCCCAGCCTCTTCGCCAACGCGCTGCGCAGCACCTGCGAGGCCGCGATCGTCGGCGGCCTGGCGGACTGGTTCGCGGTCGAAGCGATGTTCCGGCGCATCCCGCTGCCGCTCATCGGCCGCGACACGGACGTGATCGCGCGCAAGAAGGACGAGATCGGCGACCAGCTGGCGGACTTCGTGCAGGACAAGTTCCTGCACCCCGATTCGCTCGCGGCGCTGATCCGGCGGCATGACTTGGCCGGCGCGCTGGGCGACTGGCTGCTGCAGGAGCAGAACGCGCAGCGCCTCGGCGGCTTCCTGGTGAAGTTCGTGGCGGGCTCGCTGCACCTGTTCGAGGCCGAGCGCCTGCAGCAGCTGCTGAAGGACGCCACCCGCACCGCGCTGGCCAAGGTGGACCTCTCCCGCTCGGCGGCGGAGGTGCTGGACACCCTCACCGAGGACGGTCGGCACCAGGAGGTGCTGGACCAGCTGATCGCCGGGCTGCTCACGGTGCTGGCCGCGCCTGCCACGCGCGAGGTGGTTGCGGACGCGATCGTGCAATGGCTCAAGACCGAGCACTACCGCAAGCAGCTCGTGCTGCCCACGGAGTGGCTGGGCGACAAGGGCAGCGAGCTGCTCGCGCGCGAGCTCGGGCGCTACCTTGCCTCCGTGCGCGAGGACCCGGAGCATCGCCTGCGCGCCGCCTTCGACGCGCAGGTCGCGGCCCTGGTCACCCGCCTGAAGGCCGACCCGGCCATGCGGGAACAGGGCGAGCGCATCAAGGGCTACCTGCTGAACGACCAGGACCTGGCGCGCTACGTCGCGCAGCTGTGGGGCACCGTGTCCGCGTGGCTGCACCGCAACGTGGAGAGCAGCGACTCGCCGCTGCACCGCAACCTGATGGCCGCGGCCGCCTGGCTCGGTCGGGAACTGGCGGGTGACGCGCAGCTGCGGGCCACCCTCAACGCGCAGATCGAAGCGGCCGCGCGCGGCGCTGCCCCCGAGTTCTCCTCCTCGCTGGCGACGCACATCCGCGACACCGTGCGGCACTGGGACGCGCGCGACATGGCGGCGCAGGTGGAAACCAGCATCGGCCCGCAACTGCAGAAGATCCGCATCAACGGCACGCTGGTGGGCGGGGTGATCGGCCTGCTGCTGTTCGCCGTGGGCGAGGCCGTCCGGCGCTGGTAGCACCTGGCGGGGGGAAGCCAAACGCGGAGCCCTGCCGTATCATCCTTCGCACACCGTCTCAGGAGCGACACCATGGGTCTCATGGACTTCATCAAGAAGCAGTTCATCGACGTCATCCACTGGACGGAGCAGGACGAGGGCACGCTCGCCTGGCGCTTCCCGATGGCGGGGATGGAGATCCAGTACGGCGCGTCGCTGACGGTGCGCGAGTCGCAGATGGCGGTGTTCGTCAACGACGGCCAGATCGCGGACGTCTTCGGCCCCGGCATGTACAAGCTGACCACGCAGACCATTCCCGTGCTCACCTACCTGCGCAACTGGGACAAGCTGTTCGAGTCCCCGTTCAAGAGCGACGTGTACTTCTTCAGCACGCGCCAGCAGGTGGACCAGCGCTGGGGCACGCCGCAGCCGATCACCATCCGCGACAAGGACTTCGGCGCGGTGCGGCTGCGCGCCTTCGGCAACTTCGCCTATACGCTGGTGGATCCACGCAGCTTCCACGCCAAGATCTCCGGCACCCGCGAACGCTACACCGTGGCGG
>DATAGN010000278.1:0-1676 GCA_036263715.1 Ramlibacter sp. | reverse complement strand
ACCGGCTCGGGCGTGCCGGCCGGCACGAACAGCCCGGACCACTGCGCGTATTCCGCGTTGTAGCCGGCCTGCTTGAGCGACGGGACGTCGGGCATGGTCTCCAGCCTGTTGTTGCCCCAGTGGCCCAGCACGCGGATCTTGCCCGCCTTGACGTGCTGCAGCACGGTCGCCGGTCCCGTGGACAGCGCGTCCACCTGGCCGCCGAGAAGGGCGATCACCGCCGGGCCCGCGCCCGTGTACGGGATGTGCGTCATGCGCACGTTGGCCACCTGCTTGAGGATTTCCATCGGCACGTGCATGGTGCCGTAGTTGCCGGATGAGCCGAAGTTGATCGCGCCGGGACGCTTCCTGGCATCCTCGACGAAGTCCTTCACCGTCTTCCACGGCGCATCGGCACGCACGGCCAGCACGGTCGGGTCCGCGGTGAAGCGGGCGATGGGCTTCAGCGAGTTGTACGCGTACATCTGCTGGCGGCCGAGCAAGGTGTCGGCTTCCGGCAGCACGCTGTACGAGGACAGCGCCATCAGGATCGTGTAGCCGTCCGGCGGCGCCTTCGCCGCCAGCGCCATGCCGATGCCGCCACCGGCGCCGCCCTTGTTCTCGATCACCACCGGCTGGCCGAGCTCGCGCGACAGGGCCTCCGCGACCGGACGCCCGACCACATCCGCCAGTCCGCCGGGCGGGAAGGGCACGATCATGGTGATGGGCTTGGTGGGATAGGCCTGGGCGGCGGCGAGGCCGGCAGCGGCGACGAGGCCGAGCGCGACAAGGGTGCGGCGAAGCATGGGGACCTCCTGATGTTTTGTTAGCATGCTACGAAGGGCCGTCGTGGCCACGGAAGAGAGTTTTCCCGATGAAGATCGCTGCCTTTCGCTACCAGGGCCAGCCTGGTGTCGGCCGTGTTTCCGCCGATGGCCAGGCCATCGAGCCTTTCCAGCTGAGCGCCGCCGAAGCTGCGCTCGGCGCCCTGCCGCTGGTGGAAGCACAGGTCGCGTTCCGGCCGCTGCCCGAAACGGGTGCGCCCATCCCGTTGCAGGAGGTGCAGCTCACCGCCCCGGTGCCGCGCCCGCGCCGCAACGTCTTCTGCGTGGGCAAGAACTACCACGCGCACGCCCACGAGTTCTCCGACAGCGGCTTCGACTCGAGCGCTGCCGCCGGCAACATCCCCAAGGCTCCCATCATCTTCTCCAAGGTGCCCGAGTCCGTGATCGGCCCGAACGACGTGATCGTGATCCCGGCCGGCGTGACGGACGCGGTGGACTACGAAGCCGAACTGACCGTGGTCATCGGTCGCGGCGGCAAGGGCATTCGCAAGGAAGATGCCATGCGCCACGTGTGGGGCTACACGATCATCAACGACATGACCGCGCGCGACTGGCAGGGCCGCCACTCGCAGTGGCTGCTGGGCAAGTCCTTCGACACCTTCTGCCCCATGGGACCCTGGCTCGTGACCGCCGACGAGATGGATGGCCAGAACACGGATGTGAAGTGCTGGGTCAACGGCGAGCTGCGCCAGAACGCCAACACCAAGGACTTCATCTTCGACATCCCGACGCTCATCGAGTGCATCTCCGCCGGCATCACCCTGTACCCCGGTGACCTCATCGCCACCGGCACGCCGGCCGGGGTGGGCATCGGCTACAAGCCGCCGAAGTACCTGAAGCCGGGCGATACGG
>DATAGN010000277.1:0-4933 GCA_036263715.1 Ramlibacter sp. | reverse complement strand
AAGCCGCCCTACCAGGCCGCGCTGGACGGAACGCAGGAGATCGGCCTGGCCGTGCTGGCCACCACCTTTTCCATCGTCGCCGTGTTCCTGCCCATCGGCTTCATGGGCGGCATCATCGGCAAGTTCTTCCACGAGTTCGGCGTCACCATCGTCGCGGCGGTGCTGATCTCCATGTTCGTGAGCTTCACGCTCGACCCGATGCTGTCGTCGATCTGGCACGACCCGGAAATCGAGTCGCACGGCAAGCCCAAGGCGAACCCCAGTTTCTACGACCGCACCATCGGCCGCGTCACCGGCTGGTTCGACCGCGCCACCGAGCGGCTGGCCGATGCCTACCAGTCCATCCTGCGCTGGTCGCTCGCGCACAAGCTCGCCACGGTGATCGGCTCGGTCGCCATCTTCGCCACCAGCATCGTCATGGTGCCGCTGCTCGGCACGGAGTTCGTGCCCAAGGCCGATTACTCCGAGACCAGCCTGAACTTCTACACGCCGGTCGGTTCGTCGCTGGAGCTCACCGAGGCCAAGGCGAAACAGGTCCAGGCGATCGTGCGCGAGTTCCCCGAGGTGCGCTACACGCTGGCCACCGTCAACACGGGCGTGCAGGCCGGCAAGATCTATGCGTCCGTCTACGTGCGGCTGGTGGACCGCAAGGACCGCGACCGCAGCGTCGATGAACTCGCGGGCATCCTGCGCGAGCGCCTCAAGCAGGTGCCGGGGATCACCGTCACGCACGCGGGCCTGCTGGATGCGGTCGGCGGCAACAAGCAGATCGAACTGTCGCTGCAGGGCCCGGACCTCAAGGAACTGGAGCGCCTGTCGGTGCTGGCGATGCAGCGCATCCGCACCGTCCCCGGCCTGGTCGACCTGGACTCCAGCGTCAAGCCGGACAAGCCCACGGTGGCGATCAGCGTCAAGCGTGACGCCGCTTCCGACCTGGGCCTGTCGGTCGGGCAGATCGCGAGCTCCCTGCGCACGCTCGTGGCGGGACAGACGGTGGCCAACTGGCGCGCGCCGGACGACCAGACCTACGACGTCAACGTGCGCCTCGCCCCCGACGCCCGCACGGCGCTGGCGGACCTGGAGCGGCTGCCCTTCGCCACCGGAACCCATCCGGACGGCAGCTCGCGCGTGGTGCGCCTGAACCAGGTGGCGAGCGTGCGGGAATCGACGGGACCCAACCAGATCAACCGGCGCGACCTCACGCGCGAGGTCGCGATCAACGCCAATGCCCAGGGCCGCTCGGCCGGCGAGGTGTCGGAAGACATCCGCAAGCAGCTCGACGCGCTGCAGCTGCCGCCCGGCTACCGCTACCAGTTTGGCGGCTCCACCAAGAACATGAAGGAGTCCTTCGGCTACGCGGTGTCCGCGCTGGCCATGGCGGTGATCTTCATCTACATGATCCTGGCCAGCCAGTTCAAGAGCTTCCTGCAGCCGCTGGCGCTGATGACCTCGCTGCCGCTCACGCTGATTGGCGTGGTGCTGGCGCTGATGATGTTCCGCTCCACGCTGTCGATCTTCTCGGTCATCGGGATCGTGATGCTCATGGGCCTGGTGACCAAGAACGCGATCCTGCTGGTGGACTTCGCCATCCGCATGCGCGAGCAGGGCATGGAGCGCTCGCAGGCGCTGCTGCACGCCGCCCGCGTGCGCCTGCGCCCGATCCTCATGACGACGCTGGCCATGATCTTCGGCATGGTGCCCCTGGCCTTCGCGCTCAGCGAAGGTTCGGAGCAGCGCGCGCCGATGGGCCAGGCCGTCATCGGCGGGGTGATCACCTCGTCGCTGCTGACGCTGGTGGTGGTCCCGGTCGTGTACTGCTACCTGGACGACCTGGGCCGCTGGCTCACGCGCCGGCGCCGCCGGCAGGCGGGGGGAGCCGGGGCGCAGGCCGTGCCGGCTTCTAGAATGGGCGGTTTGTCCTGACCGCCTCCTGATCCAGCCATGAATGTCGCCATGAACATCGAACGCGCCCGCTTCAACATGATCGAGCAGCAGATCCGTCCCTGGGACGTGCTCGACCTGGACGTGCTGGCGCTGCTCCAGCGGGTGAAGCGCGAGGACTTCGTGCCGATGGCGCACAAGGGCCTGGCCTTCGCGGACATGATGATCCCGCTGGTGGGCAGCACGGAGGAAGCCTTGCGCCGCGGCTGGATGATGCTCGAGCCGAAGATGGAAGCGCGCCTGCTGCAGGACGTGGCCCCCAAGGGCCACGAGACCATCCTCGAGGTCGGCACCGGCTCCGGCTACATGGCCGCCCTGCTGGCCAGCCAAGCGCAGCGCGTGGTCACGTTGGAGCTGAACCCCGAGCTCGTGCGCATGGCGCGCGAGAACCTGCAGCGTGCCGGCATCGCCAACGTGGACGTGCGCGAGGCGGATGGCGCCCGTGGACTCCCCGGCGAGGGCCCGTTCGATGCGATCCTGCTGTCCGGGTCGGTGCGCGAGGTGCCGCAGGCCCTGCTGCAGCAGCTGAAGGTGGGCGGCCGGCTGGCGGCGATCGTCGGCGAGGAGCCGGTGATGCGCGCCACCTTCATCACCCGCACCGGCGATGCCTCGTACACCACCGAGCAGCCCTGGGACACGCTGGCGCCGCGCCTGGAGCACTTCCCCGAGCCCTCGCGCTTCCAGTTCTGAGCATGATCCCCCAGGTCCGCCCCGGCGACTTCGACGACTGGCTGCAGGCGCAGCCGGCGCGGCCCGTGGTGCTGGACGTGCGGGAGCCGTGGGAGGTGCACACGGCCAGCCTGGACGTGCCCGACGCCGATGTCGTCGTCATCCCGATGCAGGAAGTGCCGCAGCGGCTGCACGAGGTGCCGCAGGACCGGCCGGTGGCCGTGCTGTGCCACCACGGCATGCGCAGCCAGCGCGTGGCGATGTTCCTGGCGCACCAGGGCTACACCGATGTGGCGAATATCGCGGGCGGCATCGATGCCTGGTCGCGCGAGCGCGACCCGGGCATTCCTCTTTACTGAGGCGCGGTACAAACGCGCGCGACAAGCACAACGAGAGAAGGACGGAAAGAATGAGACGGATGCGGCTTCTCCCCCTGGCCCTGGCCAGCGCCCTTGCTTTCGGCGGCACGGCGCAGGCCGAAGGCCTGCTGGAACTCTACGAGGCCGCCCGGGCCTACGACGCCACGTGGCAGTCGGCCCGCGCCCAGTACGAATCGGCCGTCTACCGCGGCGAGCAGGCCCGCGCCGGCCTGCTGCCCCAGGCCGGGCTGTCCGCCGGCCTCACGCGCAGCAACCTGGACAACCGCGTCGATTCCACGCCGGGCGTGCGCACCGAGCGTGACTTCACCACGCAGCAGGCGACGCTGAACGCATCGCAGCCGCTGTACCGGCCGGCCAACGTGGCCACTTACCGGCAGGGCCAGCGCCAGGTCGAACTGGCGCAGCACGTGCTGACGGCGGCGGGCCAGGACCTGATGATCCGCGTGAGCCAGGCCTACTTCGACGTGCTGGCGGCGCAGGACACGCTGGCCTTCGTGCGAGCGCAGAAGGCGGCCACCGCTGAACAGCTCGCATCCGCGCGCCGCAACTTCGAAGTCGGCACCTCCACCATCACCGACACGCGGGAAGCGCAGGCGCGCTATGACCTCGTGCTGGCGCAGGAGATCGCCGCGGAGAACGACCTGCGCGTCAAGCGCCTGTTGCTGGAGGGCCTGGTTGGCCGCAACAACGTGCAGCCCAATCCCCTGGGCACGACGCTGCAGGTGCCCGGTCCGCAACCCGCGGACCCGGACGCGTGGGTCTCCGCCTCCGAGACTGCGAGCCCCGCGATCCTGCAGGCGCGCAAGGGCGTGGAGATCGCCGAACTGGAAACCGAGAAGGCCAAGGCCGGGCACCTGCCGACGCTGGACCTGACCACCAGCTATGGCCTGACCCGCAACCTGGGCGGCAGTTCCACCCTGGCGAACAACTCCCGCAACGGCGTCGGAAACGTGGGCGTGGCCTTCAACGTGCCGCTGTTCGCGGGCTTTGCCACGCAAAACCGGATCCGCGAGACGCTGGCGCTGGAAGAGAAGGCCCGCGCGGACCTGGAAGCCGCGCGTCGCACCGTGGCGCAGGCCGTGCGCACCGCGTTCTTCGGCGTGCAGTCCGGCCAAGGCCAGGTGCGTGCCCTCGAAGCCGCCGAGGCCTCGAGCCAGAGCGCGCTGGATGCCAACCGCCTGGGCTACCAGGTGGGCGTGCGCATCAACATCGACGTGCTCAATGCGCAGAGCCAGTTGTTCCAGACCAAGCGCGACCTGGCGCAGGCGCGCTACAACGTGCTGATGGGGCACCTGCGGCTGCGCCAGGCCAACGGCACGCTGCAGCCGGAAGACCTGGCGCGGTTGAATACGCTGCTGGCTCCTTGAGCGTCATCCCCGCGAAGGCGGGGATCCAGGGCTTTCGCAGGAAAAAAATCGGCGCACTGCGCCGATTTTCTTTGACCCGGTTGGGGCGCGTCAGGCGCCCATGGACTTGAACTCCGCGTAGCGCAGTCGCGTCGCCGGCGTCCTCACCCGCACGTACCGGTCGCGAACACCGCTGCGCATCGTGCACTCGGCGACATCCAACACTTCGATGGGCAGTTCGTCCGCACGCATCACCAGGGTCTTCGCACCGGGGGCGGGGGCGGCGATCGGCTTCGCGTCCTCGATCTTGATGCTTGCGCAGTTGTCGCCGTCGGCAATCACCTGGGCGTCGAACTTCAGCTTGACCGCAGTCAACTGCTTCCTGCCGTCGTACTTGAGGCCAGCGCGATCCATGCGATCGCTCAGCTTGACCTCCTGACCGCTCTCTGAAAAGAGTCCCACCCGCAACCATCCCGTTGCGGGAGCGTCGATCTTCAGCCCCGCTCCTTCCGCAGCCGCGAACATGGCATCGTTTTGCGCGTTCAGTGCCCGCATCGCCGTACGCAGCTGATTCCGGATGGGTTCCGCCTGGTCGGG
>DATAGN010000276.1:0-1964 GCA_036263715.1 Ramlibacter sp. | reverse complement strand
AGTCTAGCGACACCGCGTCCCGGTGGGCACCGCGGCGCATACGATGGCGCCATGCCGCAACATTCCACGCTGGCCCGCATGCTGCAGGTCTCCACGCTGTTCCAGCTCTCCCTGGCACTCGCCTGGCTGGCCTGGCGGTGGCCGCACTCCATCGCGCAGGCGGCATTCGGCGCAGCGCTCGTGCTCTCGGTCGCGCCGGTGATCCTGGCCATCGAGCTCTTGATCGTCAGCCGCATCAATCGTAGCCAGCCGGGGGTTCCCGCACCCAGGCCCGCGCAACTGCTGCATGCCTGGGGATCGGAGTCCGTGCACTTCTTTCGCACCTTCTGCTGGCGACAGCCATTTCGCTGGCGTGCGGAGCCCGACTTCCTGGAGGGCTGCCGCGGTCGCACCGGCGTGCTGCTGGTCCACGGCTTCATGTGCAATCGGGGTTTCTGGAACGCCTGGATGCGCGTGCTGCGTGCGCGTGGCATTCCCCACGTCGCCGTGAACCTGGAGCCTGTGTACGGTTCGATCGATGCCTACGGCCCCATCGTGGATGCAGGCGTGCGGCGCCTGCACGAGGCGACGGGCTGCGCTCCCGTGCTGGTGGGCCACAGCATGGGCGGGCTCGCTGCACGTGCCTGGTGGCGCGCTTCGGGGAACGCCGCGTCCGTCGCGGCGCTGGTGACGATCGGTTCGCCGCATGCAGGCACCTGGTTGGCACGCTGGAGCAGCCGCACCAACGGCCGGCAGATGCGGCTGCAAAGCGAATGGCTGCGCGCGATCGCCGCGCACGAAGAGGCGCGGCCGCTGCCGCCTGCGACCTGCTGGTTCTCCAACTGCGACAACGTCGTCTTCCCGGCGCCCACCGCGACGCTCGGTGGTGCGCAAAACCGCTTCGTGGCCGGCCAGGCGCACGTGGCGCTCGCATTCCATCCGGAAGTGCTCGCCGAAACCCTCGCGCTGGTTGCCCGGATCGACGGCGCGCGTCAAGGTGAATCCGTCACCGGAACGGCGGCCGAAAATGTCTAACGGCGGTGCCGGGCTCTTCCTAAGCTGTGGTTCAAACACGGCAGGAGGAAGCATTCATGGACGGATTGGTCGAAAGCGCCATCGGCGCGGCCTACACCAGCACCCGACTCGACGCCGCCGCTGGCAGCGGCCTGTCGATGATCATGGACGAACTGGCGTATGGCGTGGTGCTCGCGTCCGTGAAAGGGCAGTTGCTGCACGCCAACCAGGCCGCCCGCTTCGAACTGGCGCAGCGCAACGTGTTGACGGTGCATGAAGGCCAGCTCCACACCACCGACACCACGCAGGCCAAGCTGCTGATGCAGGCCCTGGCCAAGGCCGAAAGCGGCCGGCGCAGCCTGGTCACCCTGCGGTCGCCGACGCGCAAGCGCCTGAGCGTGGCCGTGGTGCCCCTGCGCAACGACCGGCCGCACGGCGCGCCGGCGGTGGCGCTGGTCTTCTCCCGCGCGAGCGTGGTCGATGCCGTCATGCTCTGCTTCTTCGCCCGCTCCCACGGCCTCACGCCTTCGGAGGAGCAGGTCCTGGCGATCCTGTGCCAAGGCTACTCGGCCCCGCAGATCGCGCTGCAGCTCAATGTGGCGGTCTCCACGGTGCGCAGCCACGTGCGCAGCCTGTGCGCCAAGACGCATTCCAACGGCGTGCGGGCGCTGGTCGGCCAGGTCGCGGTGCTGCCGCCCATCGGCGCGGCGCACCTGCAGGACCCGCTGCATTAGCCCTCTTGGGTTCTGCGCGGATAGCTGCTAGAGTTTTTCAGCGAGGGGGAAGGCGAATGAACCTGTCCAGGACCGGGGTGGAGCAGGACAGGATGATCGCGCAGCTCGAGCCCGGCATCGGGCGGCTGGCAGCGCGCGGCATCCTGCGCAATTACCGAAAGAACACCATCATCCTCAACGAGGGTGAAGTGGGCGACTCCCTTTTCGTCATGTTGCAGGGCCAGGTGAAGGTCTACG
>DATAGN010000275.1:0-2892 GCA_036263715.1 Ramlibacter sp. | reverse complement strand
AGGTTCATGGCCACCGCCGCCTGCGGCAGCAGCAGCCCTGCCTCCAGCACCGAGGTGCTGGGCGGGATGTGCTTGCCGCACGCATGGCGGCGGGTCTCGTGGAAGAAGGGGACGGTGCGCCAGTCAGTGAAGAACTGGTCGGCGCGCACCACGCGCGCCAGCTCGCTGCCGCCTGCGTGCAGCACCTGTTGCGCGCGCTCCCACAGGGACCGGAACTGCGCGGTGGGCTGCGGCTCGCCCGACAGCGGCCGGGCGGCGGAGCCGAAGGTGGTCGGCAGCAGCCCGGAGGCGAACACCCAGTGCCCGCCGCGCGCACCTGCCGCCAGCGGCAGCTTGCCGCCGCCGGCGCCGGCGGCGAAGGGGAGCAGGGGACGAACCAGCAAGGCCATGCTCAGAGCATGAAGCCGGCCACTGTCCCCGCGAAGAGAGTGAACCCGAACCAGTGGTTGACGCGAAAGGCGCGGAAGCACCCGTCGCGCGAGCGGTCGCGGATCAGCGTGTAGTGCCAGGCGGCCTGCGCACCGGCAGCGGCGGCAGTCAAGGCGATCACTGCCGGTGCGATCCTGCCCATCATCACGACCGACCACACGGCGATCGCCGCCACGTAGCAGGCCATCACGACGGCGACGTCGGCACGCCCGAGCGTGATTGCCGAAGTCTTGATGCCGATGCGCAGGTCGTCGTCGCGATCGACCATCGCGTATTCGGTGTCGTAGGCCAGCACCCAGAACAGGTTGCCGAGCAGCAGCACCCACGCGAGCAGCGGCACCTCGGCCTGCACCGCCGCGAACGCCATCGGGATGCCGAAGCTGAAGGCGACGCCCAGCACCGCCTGCGGCATGGACACGTGCCGCTTGGCGTAGGGATACAGGATGGCGATGGCGAGCGCGGCGAAGGACCAGGCGATGGTCGCCGCGTTCGTGGTGAGGACCAGGAGGAAGGCCGCCAGCGCCAGCACGGCACCGAGCACCAGCGCCTCGCGCACCGACACCGCGCCCGTGGTCACCGGCCGCTGCGCCGTGCGCTTGACGTGCTTGTCGAACTCGCGGTCGGCGACGTCGTTGATGCAGCAGCCGGCGCTGCGCATCAGGATGGTCCCGAGCGTGAACACCGCGATGAGGTGCCACCCCGGAAAGCCGCCACGCGCGATCCACAGCGCGTACAGCGAGGGCCACAGCAGCAGCAGCCAGCCCGCGGGCCGGTCCCACCGGATCAGGTCGAGGTAGAGCCGCAGCTGCCCGGTCACGACATGCCAAGACCGAGGCGACGCAGGTCGAGCCGGCCCTCGCGCATCGGCGGGCACCAGTAGTAGGCGCCGTTCACCGGCTTGGAGATGCTGAACATCGCGTCCACGATGCCGTCGTCGTGCCCCGCCATGCGCCGCATCTGCTGCTCGTACGCCTGGTGCGACTTGCCGAAGGCCACGAACATCAGGCCCGCCTGCATGTTCATCATCCAAGGCATCGACCGACGCAGGACGAAGGCCTCGGGGTCGAAGCTCTCCTGCGCGGTTCGCTTCACGTGCGCCGTCTCCGGCGCGTCCTCGATCTCCTCGTTGTCGCTCATGCGGCGGCCGATGTGCGCGTCGCGCACGTGGTCCTCCAGCTCCTCGAAGGCGTCGAGGTCGTGCACCCACTGCTGCACGGCGACGTAGCTGGAGCCGTCGATGCCTTCGCCGTAGCCTTGCGCGAAGGCCGCCTTCTCCGCGACTTCGCCGGTGGGGTTCTCCGTGCCGTCCTCGAAGCCAGTGAGGTCGTGGCCGTTGCCGCCCTCCTGCCACGAATGGCGGAAGCCGTCGACCACGTGACGAACGTTGAAGGCCGGCCGCAAGGCCTTCTGCACCTTGCGCGTCACGTGCAGCAGGTCGCCCAAGTCCGAGCCGCGCAACCAGCACCACAGCGTGCCCGGCGTCGACGGCACCTTCACGTTGCCGCGCGAGAAGTCGGGAAACTCGTGCAGGTCGGGGATCTCGGCGCCCAGCGCCTTGACCAGCGAAGGCCCGAGGCCGACCACGACGTCGCTGCCATCGACCAACGGCGTCAGCCGCGTGAGCGCCTCCTTGATCGCACCCGGGTCGACCGACGGGTCGCTGAGGCTGAAGTTGACGAATCGCGCGACGGCGGGGATGCCGTCGAAGATGCCGGGCTGGTAGGGCTTGGATTGGGGGGTGGGACTTTCTTCTCTCATGACAGTCTCTTGACGCCTGGCAGTTCGCAGGCATAGATGGAATTGCGCAAGGCGGCGATCGCCTCGTAGCGGGTGAAGCTGCGCCGCCACGCCAGAACCACGCGGCGACTGGGCGGCTCGCCTTCGAACGGGATGTACTTGACGAAGGCCTGGTCGTCGGTGCGGCGGCGCGGCTTCGTCGCCAGCGCCTCCTTGGGCACGGACAGGCGCGGCACCAGCGTCACGCCCATGCCGGCGGCGACCATGTGCTTGATGGTCTCCAGCGAGGAGCCTTCGAAACTCTTGCGGATGCCTTCGGCGTCGCTGGAAAAGCGCGCGAACTCCGGACAGACCTCCAGCACGTGGTCGCGAAAGCAGTGGCCGGTGCCCAGCAGCAGCATCGTTTCCTGCTTGAGCACTTCGGCCTTGATCTCCTTGAGCTCCGCGAAGCGATGCGTCATGGGCACGGCGGCGAGGAAGGGCTCGTCGTACAGCGGCGCGATCGCCAGGCCGGTGTCCGGGAACGGTTCGGCCATGATCGCGCAGTCGATCTCGCCCGTGCGCAGCATCTCCAGCAGCTTGACCGTGAAGTTCTCCTGCAGCATCAGCGGCATCTGCGGCGTGCGCGCGATCGCCTGGCGCACCAGGTCGGGCAGCAGGTAGGGGCCGATCGTGTAGATCACGCCCAGGCGCAGCGGGCCGGCCAGCGGATCCTTGCCGCGCTTG
>DATAGN010000274.1:0-10906 GCA_036263715.1 Ramlibacter sp. | reverse complement strand
CTGCTCAAGGCAGCCATTTTTTTTACCCTGTTCGCTTTCGCGCTGAACAACCAGCAGGACGTAACCGTCCGCTTCTTCTTCGGCACGCAATGGACGGCGCCGCTGGTGCTGGTGGTGTTCGCCGTGTTCGCGGCCGGCCTGGTCCTGGGCGCGCTGGTGATGGTCCCGCGCTGGTGGAAGCACCGCAAGACGGCACGCGCCTTCGCACCGGACAGCACGCAGCACGCGCCTTCCACCCTGATCGGACAGGGCACGCCCCCGACGCATGGACTTTGACCTCACCTGGCTGCTGTGGGGCCTGCCGATCGCCTTCGGGCTCGGCTGGCTGGCCTCGCGCCTGGACCTGAAGCAACTGCGCATCGAGAACCGGCTCGCGCCCAAGGCCTACTTCCGCGGCCTCAACTTCCTGCTGAACGAACAGCAGGACCAGGCCATCGACGCCTTCATCGAGGCGGTGCAGAACGACCCGGACACCTCCGAGCTGCACTTCGCGCTGGGCAACCTGTTTCGCCGGCGCGGCGAGTACGAACGGGCGGTGCGCGTGCACGAACACCTGCTGTCGCGCGCGGACCTCTCGCGCGCCGACCGGCATCGCGCCCAGCATGCGCTGGCACTGGACTACCTCAAGGCAGGCCTCCTCGATCGCGCCGAGGAGGCGCTGCGCAAGCTGGAGGGCACCGCCTACGAAGAACAGGCGCTGCTCGCCCTGCTTGCGATCTACGAGCGCTCGCGCGACTGGGTGCAGGCCTGCGAGATCGCGCGCAAGCTCGATTCGGGCGGCGCTGGCCAGTTCGCCGGCCGCCAGGCGCACTACCTGTGCGAACAGGCGGCGAGCGCGCCTCCGGCCGAAGCCGAGGACCTGCTGCAAAAGGCACTGAAGGCCGCGCCGCATTCGCCGCGTCCGCGCATGGAACTCGCCGCGCTGAGGCGGAAGGCGGGCGACGCCCGTGGCGCCTTCGAGCTGCTGCGCCAGCTGCTGGACGCAGTGCCCGTGGCCGTTCCGCTGGCAGCCAAGCCGCTCACCGAAGCGGCGCGCGCCAGCGGCCGCGAGCAGGAAGCGCTGATGCTGCTGCGCGACAGCTACGAACGCTCCAGCTCGCTGGACGTGCTGGACGCGATCACCAGCCTGGAGGAGGATGCCGAAGTCGCGCGCAACTGGTACGTGCAGCACCTGCAGCGCGAGCCCTCGCTGGTGGCCGCCGCCAAGTGGATCGCCGGCGAGAAGCTCGAGCACGAGCAGTTCCACCCCGACGTGCAGCGCGCGCTGGACCATGCCGTGAAACCGCTCACCCGCTATCGCTGCGCCGCCTGCGGCTTCGAAGCCAAGCAGCATTTCTGGCAATGCCCGGGCTGCCAGGCGTGGGACAGCTATCCCGCCCGTAGGGTGGAAGAACTATGAATCCAAGCAAACAACAAATCGCCAAGGCGCGCGTGCTGGTCGTCGGCGACGCGATGCTGGACCGCTACTGGCACGGCGCCGTCGAACGCATCTCCCCGGAAGCGCCGGTGCCCGTGGTGAAGGTCTCGCGCGAAGAAGAGCGCATCGGCGCCGCCGCCAACGTGGCCTACAACGTCAGCACCCTGGGCGCGCAGGCCAGCTTCCTCGGCGTGGTCGGCGACGACGAAGCGGGCCAGAAACTGCAGGCGCTGCTGAAGGAAACCGGGATCCAGGCGCACCTGAAGCGCGACCCTGGCCTGCGCACCACGGTGAAGCTGCGCGTGATCGGCCGGCAGCAGCAATTGCTGCGCATGGACTTCGAGAACGAGCCGGACCACGAGGTGCTGGCCCTGCAGAACGAGGCCTTCGCCGGCCTGCTGCCCGTGCAGGACGCGATCCTCTTTTCCGACTACGGCAAAGGCGGCCTGGCCCACATTCCCGCCATGATCGAATCGGCGCGCGCCGCGAAGAAGCCCGTGCTGATCGACCCCAAGGGCACCGACTACACGCGCTACCACGGCGCCACCGTCATCACCCCCAACCGCGCCGAACTGCAGGACGTGGTGGGCCGCTGGAACGGCGAGGCGGATCTCGTCAAGCGCGCGCACCGCCTGCGCGAGGAACTCGGCCTCGACGGCCTGCTGCTCACGCGCAGCGAGGAAGGCATGACCCTCTTCGACGCGCAGGGCGAGCTGCACGTGAAGGCGCAGGCGCGCGAAGTGTTCGACGTCACCGGCGCCGGCGACACCGTCATTGCCACGCTCGCCACGATGGTCGCAGCGGGCCTGTCCTTGCGCGACGCCCTGCCGATCGCCAACAAGGCCGGCGGCATCGTGGTGGGCAAGTTCGGCACCGCCACCGTTTCCTACGAGGAGTTGTTTACATGACGCGAGTCGTCGTCACCGGAGCTGCGGGGTTCATCGGCAGCAACATCGTCAAGGGTCTCAATGCCCGCGGCATCGACGACATCGTCGCGGTCGACGACCTGACGCAGGGCGACAAGTTCCGCAACCTGGCGGACCTGCGCATCGACGACTACATTGACGCCGACGAGTTCTACGCCCTGTTCACCGACGGCGCCTTCGGGAAGGTCGATGCCGTGTTCCACGAGGGCGCGTGCAGCGACACGATGGAGCAGGACGGCAAGTACATGATGGACAACAACTACGGTGTGTCCTGCTCGCTGTTCGAGACGTGTCGCCAGCGGGGCACCCGCCTGCTCTATGCGTCGTCGGCCGCGGTGTACGGCGGCTCCGCGACTTTCCGCGAGACGCCGGAATTCGAGCTGCCGCTCAACGTCTACGGCTACAGCAAGCTGCTGTTCGACCAGCGCCTGCGCCGCGAACTCGGCACCGGCTTCGAGCGGGCGCGCCACCAGGTGGTGGGCTTCCGCTACTTCAACGTCTACGGCCCGCGCGAGCAGCACAAGGGCCGCATGGCCAGCGTCGCCTTCCACCAGTTCAACCAGTTCCGCGAGCAGGGCAAGGTCAAGCTGTTCGGCGAGTACGGCGGCTACGGCCCCGGCGAGCAGACGCGCGACTTCGTGTTCGTGGATGACGTGGTGGCGGTGAACCTCTGGTTCTTCGATCATCCGGACCAGTCCGGCATCTTCAACCTGGGCACCGGGCGTGCGCAGCCGTTCAACGATGTGGCCGTGGCCGTGGTGAATGCCCTGAAGGGCGGCGTGCCGGATGCGCCGGCGGCGGTGCAGCAGGGCGTGCTGGAGTACATCCCGTTCCCGGAAGCGCTGCGCGGCAAGTACCAGTGCTACACGCAGGCCGATTTGACTGCCTTGCGCGCGGCGGGTTGCGATCACCAGTTCGCCGACGTCGCCACGGGTGTGGCGAAGTACATGCAGACCCTGTCTTCGTAGGTTGGGTTCGCCGTCAGGCGACCCCAACACCCGGTGTTGGGGTGCGCTTCGCGCAACCCAACCTACAAAGGCTACGGGGCCCGAGTCCCGTAGGGCGGGGTGAGCGCGCGCAGCGCCGAACCCCGCCGTCATTACGACGAACAACGCCCTCCTACAACCGCGTCATCCTGCGCCTACAGGTTCGCTCCTGCAGACGTAGCCAAATGGCGCGATGCGCCTCATCATTTTCGGCCTGACGGTCAGCTCCTCCTGGGGCAACGGGCACGCCACCCTCTGGCGGGGCCTGTGGCGCGCGCTGGCACGCCGCGGCCACCACATCACCTTCTTCGAACGCGACGTCCCCTACTACGCCGACCACCGCGACGTGCATGAACTGCCGGGCGGCGAGCTCGTGCTGTACAAATCCTGGGACGAAGCGCGCGAGCGCGCCCTGCGCGAACTGCGCGGCGCCGACGTGGCAATGGTCACCTCCTACTGCCCGGACGGCGTCGCCGCATGTGACCTGCTGGTGGAACACGGCGGCCGCGCCACCAAGGTCTTCTACGACATGGACACGCCGGTCACGCTGGAGAACGTGCGTGCCGGCGAGAAGCTCGCGTACATCGGGCCGCGCGGCCTGGCGGACTACGACCTGGTCCTCAGCTACACCGGCGGCCGGTCCCTGGACGAACTGCAGTCGCTGCTGGGTGCGAAGCGGGTCGCCACGCTCTACGGCCACGTCGACCCCGGGCAGCACCACCCCGTCGCCGCGCGCGAGGACTACCGCTGCGCCCTCTCCTATCTCGGCACGTATGCGGCCGACCGGCAGGCGGCCCTGGAGGCGCTGTTCATCGAACCCGCCCGCCAGCTGCCGGAGAAGTCCTTCCTGATCGGCGGCGCGCAGTACCCTTCGGACTTCCCCTGGACGTCCAACATCCGCTTTGTGCGGCACATGCCGCCGTCCGAGCATCCCGCGTTCTTCTCCTCCTCGCGCCTGACGCTCAGCGTGACACGGCGCGCCATGGCGGACAACGGCTGGTGCCCGTCGGGCCGCCTGTTCGAAGCAGCGGCGTGCGGCACGCCGGTGGTGAGCGACTGGTGGGAAGGCCTGGAGAGCTTCTTCACGCCGGGACGCGAGATCGTCGTCGCGCGCACGACGCAGGACGTGGTCGCCGCGCTGCAGCTGGGCGACGCCGAGATCGACCGCATGGCCCGCGACGCCCGGGACCGCACGCTGGCGGAGCACACGTCGGACCGCCGCGCCGAGGAGCTCGAGCGGCATCTCGCGGGCGCAGGCAAGCCCATGGGAGACGGCATGACGAAACCGGCAACGCGCCAGACGACGTGGGGCATCATCCCGGCCGCCGGCATGGGCACGCGCATCCAGCCGCTCGGCTTCTCCAAGGAACTGCTTCCGGTGGGCAGCAGCAGCATCGATGGCGTGGAGCGGCCACGCGCGGTGAGCGAGTTCCTGGTGGAACGCATGCTCAACGCGGGCGCCAATCGCATCGCCTTCGTCGTGGGCCCGGGCAAGTCGGACATCGTCCAGTACTACGGCTCCAAGGTGAAGGAGGCCGACCTCTGCTACGTGGTGCAGCCCAAGGCGGGCGGCCTTTGCGATGCGATCTTCCGCGCCTGTCCGCTGATCCGAGGCGACGAGATGGTGCTGGTCGGCCTGCCGGACACCATCTGGTTCCCGGACGACGGGCTGGCGGCGCTGCCCGACGACATGCTCTCCTTCCTGCTGTTTCCGGTGGAGCGGCCGCAGGCCTTCGACGCGGTGGTGACCGACGACCAGGGCTTCGTGCTGGAGATCCAGGTCAAGCACCCCGATGCCAAGTCCAACTGGATCTGGGGCGCCTTCAAGATGCCGGGGCACGTGCTGCACGAACTCCACGCGTTGTGGCAGGAGCGGCAACAGCGCGACGAGTACATCGGCACCTTGGTCAACGCCTACATCCAGCGCGGTGGCCGCGCCAAGGGCGTGCGGCGCGGCGAAGCGTACGTGGACGTGGGAACGCTGCATGGCTACCGCGAGGCGCTGCAGCTGCTGAACACGCGGCACCCGCCCGAGCCGCAGGACGAAGCGAAGCCGACCACCATCTGCAGCGGCGCCGGCACGCCCATTCCCAGCCAGTCGGCGACCCCGCCGCGGCCGGTGCGCCGCAACGAGCCGGCGCGCGAGCGCCGCAATTTCACCCGTGCCGAGATCGAGCAAGGCGTGCGCGAGCGCGGCGACTGGTTCCAGAACCTGGACCTCTATGGCGTGCGCACCGCGCCGGCGCACTTCCTCGGCGACTTTCCGACGCAGAAGTGGAAGCGCTTCTCGCACGTGATCCCAGAGGACCTCTCGGGCAAGTCGGTGCTGGACATCGGCTGCAACGCGGGCTTCTATTCCTTCGAGATGAAGAAGCGCGGGGCCAGTCGCGTCGTCGGCATCGAGGTCGACGACTACTACCTGGACCAGGCGCGCTTTGCCGCGGAGGTGCTGGGGCACGAGGACATCGAGTTCCGCAAGCTGACGGTCTACGACGTCGGCGCACTGCGCGAGAAGTTCGACCTGGTGCTGTTCATGGGCATGGTCTACCACCTGCGCCATCCGCTGCTGGCGCTGGACCTGATCCACGAGCACGTGGCCGGCGACCTGATGGTCTACCAGTCACTGCAACGTGGCAGTCCCGAGATCGAGCCGGTGGCGCAGGATTACGACTTCTGGGAGACCGAGGTGTTCGACAAGCCCGGCTTTCCGCGGCTGCACTTCATCGAGCACAAGTACTCGCACGACGAGACCAACTGGTGGGTGCCCAATGCGGCGTGCAGCGCGGCGATGCTGCGCAGCGCCGGCTTCCGCATCCTGGCGCATCCGGAGGAGGAAGTGTTCCTGTGCAAGCGCGCGGAACTGCCGCCGGATCCGCACGGCTTGCGCGCGGTCCACGCGGCCAGGCCGCCGCTCAAGGCGTGACGACGTAGTTCACCACCAGGATCTCCTCGAAACCCATCCACGAGATCCGATACCGTCCCTGGTAGGTCCCCGGCGCCGCAGCCCCGGGGGTGATCGAGAATCTGGTGTTCGTCGGGAGCTGCCCGATCGAGATCGGCGCCGGCGCCGCATCCAGCGGGCCGGCCACGCCCCAGTGCTCCTTCGCGTCCTCCGGCACGTTCAAGGGCACCTCCACCGTCGCCCCGACCGTATTGGCACGGCCGCGGAGTTCGACCACGCTGACGGGCAGGAGGTCGATGGCGGGCTTCACGTCCAGCGTGTAGCGCACCGCCAGCGGTGAACCCGCCACCGGCCGGGTGCATTCCGCGTCGACGCACACGTCGACCTGCACGTTGCTGGTATACGTTCCGACTTGCAGGGCGTGCTGCTGCAGCCCCTTCAAGGTGAGGTTCGCGCTCTTGAAGTTACCTAGCGAGATCTCGGCGCTGGCGGGATCGAACATCCGCGGGTCAACGCCCGTCACGCGCGTGTACAGGATGCCATCCGGTAGCACGAGGTCAGGGGACAACGTGAGGGCGGTGGTGATGACGAGGGGCCGCAGTTGGCCGCCGATGTAGCCCGTCTCGCGGAAATCGGCGCTGGTAGTCTGCGTGAGCGTGATGCCGTTGAACACTTCGGCCCGCGGGGCCACGGGCGTGCCGGCACCACCCGTGCCCCCGCTCGAACCGGTGTCGGTGCCACCCGCCGCCGCGCCGGCCCCGGGGGAGCCACCGGCGTCGCCGCCGCCACCGCCACCTCCACAGGCGACGACGACGGACAAAAGGGCGGCGGCGGCGACGAGGCGCCAGGGGGACTGCGACTTCATGCTGTTCCTTCCGATGCGGTCGCGCGTGCCCGCACCATGCGAACTGCCGCCGCAGCTCGACTGTAGGGAGGGCAGGGCCCGGTGGCTTCCTCCAAATGGAGGGGCGGGCCGCTCCACCGCCCTCACCCTCACCCCTGCCCTCTCCCGCAAGCGGGAGAGGGAGCCTTCAGGAAGGCAACACCGCGTCCGGCTTCACCGTGCGCAGCAGCGCGAGCATCTCCCCCTGGATCCGCTGCATCGCCTCGGGCGTGTGGCCCTCGAAGCGCAGCACCAGCACCGGGGTCGTGTTCGACGCGCGCACCAGCCCGAAGCCATCGCTCCAGTCCACCCGCAGGCCATCCATCGTGTTGACCTGCGCATCGGGGAAGCGCGCACGTCGCACCAGCTCCGCGGCAATGCGGTGCGGCTCGCCTTCGGCGCACTTGATGTTCAACTCCGGCGTCGAATGGCTGGTGGGCAGCGCCTCCAGCACCGCCCCGGGATCCGCGTGCTTCGAGAGGATCTCCAGCATGCGGCAGCCCGCATAGGTGCCGTCGTCGAAGCCGAGCCAGCGCTCGCGAAAGACGATGTGGCCGCTCATCTCGCCGGCCAGCGGCGCCTGCAGCTCGAACATGCGCTCCTTCATAAGCGGATAGCCGCTGCGGCACATGACCGGCTGGCCACCCGCCGCGCTGATGGCGGGCCCAAGGCGCTGCGTGCACTTCACGTCGAAGACGATCGGCGCCCCGGGCACGCGCGCCAGCACGTCCCGCGCGAACAGCATCAACTGGCGGTCCGGAAAGATGATCTGCCCCGACGGCGTGACGACGCCGAGCCGGTCGCCGTCGCCGTCGAGCGCGAAGCCGACGTCCGCGCCGGTCTCGCGCACCTTGGCGATCAGGTCGCGCAGGTTCTCCGGCTTGCTGGGGTCGGGATGGTGGTTGGGAAAGTTGCCATCGACCTCGCTGAACAGCTCGATGACTTCACACCCGAGTGCGCGAAACACCTGCGGCGCATACGCACCGGGGATGCCGTTGCCGCAATCCAGCACGATCTTCAGCCGCCGCGCCAGGCGGATGTGGCCGGTGATGCGATCCAGGTAATCGGGAAACACATCGGCATGCCGCAGCGTCCCCGGCGTCGCCGGCTTCCAGTCCTCGGCCTCGACCGCGCGGCGCAGCTCCTGCAGGTCCTCGCCGTGCAGCGAGCGGCCGGCGATGACCATCTTGAAGCCGTTGTACTCCTTGGGATTGTGGCTCGCAGTCACCTGCACGCCGGTGCTGCACAGGGTGTTGGTGGCGAACCAGAGCATGGGCGTCGTGACGCGGCCGACGTCGATGACGTCGACGCCGCTGGCCACGAGGCCCTGGACCAGTGCCGCGGTGAGCGCCGGCCCGCTGACCCGGCCATCGCGGCCGACCGCCACCGTCTTCTCGCCGGCGCGCAAGGCCTTTTCACCGAAGGCCCGGCCCAGCGCCTGGGCTACCTGCTCGTCCACGGCGGAGGGCACCACCCCCCGCAGGTCGTAGGCCTTGAACAGGGTGGGGCTCACTTGCATGCGACGGTCTCCGGGTGGGGAGCCGGATTCTAGGATCGGGCCATCGGAACGGGGGCGGGCGGCCGCGTCTCAGGGTTCCCCCCGACGAAGAAGGTCAACGCCGGCCGGCCGTGTGCCGTTGAAAGAAGGGCCCGACCGGGCCCTTGCCCCCTCACATTCGTTGGAGAGCTGACCCATGCTGAAGAAGATCCTGGCCATCCTGGCCATGCTGTACGCGGCCGCCGCCTTCGCCGCCGTCGACGTCAACACTGCCAAGGCTTCCGAGCTGGATGGCGTCAAGGGCATCGGCCCCGCCATGACCCAGCGCATCCTGGACGAGCGCAAGAAGGGCAAGTTCAAGAGCTGGGAAGACCTGATCACCCGCGTCAAGGGCCTGGGCGACTCCAGCGCCAGCAAGCTGTCGGCCGAAGGCCTGACGGTCAACGGCACCACCTTCAAGTCCGCGGCGGCGACCAAGAAGGAAGACAAGGCCGAAGCCAAGGCTGACAAGAAGGAAGCCAAGGCAGACGCGAAGGCGGACAAGAAGGAAGCCAAGGCGGAGGCCAAGGCCGACAAGAAGGAAGCGAAGGCCGACGCGAAGGCGGACGCGAAGAAGTAAGACGCTCCGCCGCCCCCGCGCACGCGGGGGCCCAGGGCTTGCAAGAAAGCGCCGCATTCGCGGCGCTTTTCATTTCCGAAAGCCCTGGATCCCCGCCTTCGCGGGGATGACGATCACTCGCCGAACCCGCCACCCCCCGGCGTATGGATCTCGAACACATCGCCCGGCTTCATCTCCGCCGACCCGATGTGGTCCAGCTGGTCCGTCTTCGCGTCCGTGCGCACCACCCGGTTGATCCCCACCTGCCCCGGCTGCCCGCCGGCCATGCCGAACGCAGGCACCTTGCGCCCGTTCGACAGGATGCTGGCCGTCATGTCTTCCAGGAAGCGCACGCGGCGCACGCCGCCGTTGCCGCCCTTCCACTTGCCGGTGCCGCCTGAGCCCAGCCGGATCTCGTAGCTTTCCAGCCGCACCGGGAAGCGGAACTCCAGCACCTCGGGATCCGTCAGCCGCGAGTTGGTCATGTGCGTCTGCACGACGCTCGTGCCGTCGAAGCCGCCGCACAGCGCGCCCT
The DNA here is from genome assembly GCA_036263715.1 of Ramlibacter sp. GTDB lineage: Bacteria > Pseudomonadota > Gammaproteobacteria > Burkholderiales > Burkholderiaceae_C > Ramlibacter. The sequence goes on along the minus strand of DATAGN010000274.1, from coordinate 1,161 downwards.
TCTCGTCGTACAGGCCGCCCGCGCCGCTGCCGCCGGAGATCGTCTCGTAGTACTGGTACTGCGCGTTGCCGAAGGTGAAGTTGTTCATCGTGCACTGCCCCGCCGCCATCACGCCCAGCGCGCCGTAGATCGCGTTGGTGATGCAGGTGGAGGTCTCCACGTTGCCGGCCACCACCGACGCGGGCGGGTTCGGATTGAGCATGCAGCCTTCCGGCACGATCACGTTCAGCGGCTTCAGGCAACCGGCATTGAGCGGGATCTCGTCGCTCACCAGCGTGCGGAACACGTACAGCACCGCCGCCATGCACACCGCCTTGGGCGCGTTGAAGTTGTTGACCTGCTGCGGCGAGGTGCCGGTGAAGTCGATCTCGGCGCCGCGGTTCGCCGCATCGACGCGGATCGACACGCAGATCTGCGCGCCGTTGTCCAGCGGCAGCGTGAACTGGCCGTCCTTCAGGCGCGTGATGACGCGGCGCACCGACTCCTCGGCGTTGTCCTGCACGTGCCGCATGTAGGCCTGCACGACGTCCAGCCCGAACTGGTCCACCATCTTGCGCAGTTCCTGCACGCCCTTCTCGTTGGCGGCGATCTGCGCCTTGAGGTCGCCCATGTTCTGCTCGGGATTGCGCGAGGGGTACTTGGCGCTGCGCAGCAGGTCCACCATCTCCTGCTCGCGCAGTTCGCCGCGGTCGACCAGCTTGAAGTTGTTGATCTGCACGCCCTCTTCCTCGATGAGAGTCGAGAAGGGCGGCATGGAGCCGGGAGTCGTGCCGCCGACGTCGGCGTGGTGGCCTCGCGAACCGACGTAGAAGAGGGGTCGCTCGGCGCCACCCTCTCCCAGATACACCGGCGTGATCACCGTGATGTCCGGCAGGTGCGTCCCCCCGTGGTACGGATCGTTCAGCACGTACACGTCGCCGGGCTGCATGGTGTCGCGGTTCTCGCGGATCACCGTCTTGATGCTCTCGCCCATGCTGCCCAGGTGCACCGGCATGTGCGGGGCATTGGCGATCAGGTTGCCCTCGGCATCGAACAGCGCGCACGAGAAGTCCAGCCGCTCCTTGATGTTCACCGAATAGGCGGTGTTCTGCAGCTGCAGGCCCATCTGCTCGGCGATGTTCATGAAGAGGTTGTTGAACACCTCCAGCAGCACCGGGTCGA
>DATAGN010000273.1:0-3201 GCA_036263715.1 Ramlibacter sp. | reverse complement strand
ATCGCCGCGGATGTGCAGCTCGGGCTGCGGCTGCATCGCGGCGATCTTCTTCAGCAGCTCCGTCAGCGCCTCGGTGTCCGGCAGCCGCGTCTCGAACCAGTGCACGCCGCCCTGCGCGTCCACCGTGACGATCACGTTCTCCTGGTCCGCGTTGCGGCGCTGGTTCTGCTCGCGCGGCAGGTTCACTGCGATGGAACTGGTGACCACCGGCACGGTGATCAGGAAGATGATCAACAGCACCAGCATCACGTCGACCAGGGGCGTCGTGTTGATCTCGGCGATCAGCGCGTCCTCCCCTTCCTGCTGGCTGGCATACCGTATGGCCAAGTTCAGCTCCCCTTGCCGCCGGTGGCCAGCAGCACGGTGTGCAGGTCGGAACCGAAGCTGCGCACCGTGTCCATCGCCACCTTGTTGCGGCGGACCAGCCAGTTGTAGCCGAGCACCGCCGGCACGGCGACGGCCAGGCCGATGGCGGTCATGATCAGTGCCTCGCCCACGGGGCCGGCAACGCGGTCGATGGAGGCCTGGCCGGACACGCCGATGCGCACCAGCGCGTTGTAGATGCCCCAGACGGTGCCGAACAGGCCGACGAAGGGTGCGGTGGAACCCACCGTGGCGAGCACCGCCAGCCCTTCCTGGGTGCGGCTGTGGACCGTGCCCACCGCGCGCTCGATGCTCTGCGCGACCCACGTGTTGAGGTCGACCTTGCCGATCAGGCCGTCGTGCTTGCGCGTGGCCTCCAGCGCCGACTCCGCGATGTAGCGGTAGGGGCTGCCGGCCTGCAAGGCCTCGGCGCCCTGCTGCACCGAGTCGGCCTTCCAGAAGCTGGCATTGGCCGCCTTGCCCTGCCCGCCCATGCGGCGCTGCGCCAGCAGCTTCGTGATCAGGACGTACCAGCTCGCCAGCGACATGATCACCAGCACCGCGATGGTCAGGCGCGACACGATGTCGCCCTGCGACCAGAGCGCGCCCAGGCCGTACGGGTTGGCCGAGGCAGGCGCCGACTGGATCGGCGGGAGGTTCGGGGTCTGTGCGGCCGCCTGCAGGACGGCGAGCGCGGCGAAGAGGGCGACGAGGGGTCGGAGCATGGAGGCGGTGTCGGGGCGGCGAGGCCACCATTCTGCTGAAGGACAACATAATGCACCATGGACAACCGTTGGCGACCGAGCGTCACCGTCGCTGCCGTCATCGAGCGCGACGGCCGTTTCCTCATGATCGAGGAGGAAACGTCGGAGGGCCTGCGCATCAACAACCCGGCGGGCCACCTGGACCCCGGGGAGACCCCGGCCGAGGGCTGCGCGCGCGAGGCGCTGGAGGAAACGGCCTGGACCTTCCGCCCCACCCACCTGCTCGGCGTCTACATCTCGCGCTTCCAGCGCTCGACGACCGGCGAGGACATCACGTACCTGCGCTTCGCCTTCACCGGCGAACTGGGCGACCTGGTGCCGGGCCGCAAGCTGGACCACGGGATCGTTCGCACGATGTGGATGACGGCGGACGAACTGCGCGCGACCGCTGACCGCCACCGCAGCCCGCTGGTGCTGCGCTGCCTGGAGGATTTCCTGGCCGGGGTGCGCTACCCGCTGTCCGCGGTGTACTGCGACCCGAGCGTCCGCGGCCCGGGGCTTCAGGAACATCCGGGCAGCGGGGATGGCGAAGGCAAGTAGCTAGTCCGCCTTGATCTGCGCGCGCCGCACGATGTCCTTCCAGATGGCCTGCTCGCGGGCGATGAAGGACGCGAATTCGCTGGCGGGGCCGCCGCCGCCCACCGCGTTGTCGGTCGCGAAGCGCTCCGTCACCGCGCTGGAGCGCAGCGCCTTGTTGGACTCCTCCTGGATGCGCCGCACCAGCTCGGGCGGCGTGCCCGCCGGCGCCAGGATGCCGTACCACTGCGAGGTCTCGAAATCCTTGTAGCCCATTTCGGCGACGGTCGGCACGTCGGGCAGCGCCGCGATGCGCTGCTGCGTCCCGACGGCGATCGCGCGCAGCTTGCCGGCACGGATATGCGCGCCCAGCGCCGGCATGCCTGCCGATGAAGCCTGCGTCCGGCCCGCCAGCAAGTCGGTGAGCTGCGGGCCGGTGCCGCGGTAAGGAATGTGCGTGATGAACATCCCGGTCACCAGCTTCAGGTACTCCATCGCAAGATGGCCCGCGCTGGCGTTGCCGGCGGAGCCGTAGCTCAGCTTGCCGGGATTGGCCTTCACGTGCGCCACGAACTCGCGGAAGTTCCTGGCCGGCACCTCCGGGTGGATCACGAACACGTTCGGCACCTTGGCCAGCAGCGTGACCGGCACGAAGTCCTTGTTCACGTCGTAAGGCTGGTTGGCCAGCATGTACGGATTCACGGCCAGCGTGCCGACATGCCCCAGGATGATGGTGTGGCCGTCGGGGGCCGCCTTGGCCGCTTCGGCCATCGCGACCACACCGGCGCCGCCGGGCTTGTTCTCGACGAAGACGCTCTGCCCCAGTTGCTTGCTCAACTCCGCGGCGACCGAGCGCGCGACGATCTCGGACGTGCCGCCGGGCGCGAACGGCACCAGGAAGCGCACCGGCTTGGAAGGCCAGGTGGACTGGGCACGCAGCGAGGGGACGGCAAGCGATGCGGCGGCGCCGGCCACGAAGGCGCGGCGGCGCAGCGGGAAGAGCGGGGTCATGCGGAAGGCCTCCTGGACGCGGCAGCTTATGCGGCCCGCCTCAGAACTGGTACCGGCGCAAACCCCCATCGACCGGGATCACCGCGCCGCTGATGTACGAGGCCCGCGGAGAAGCAAGGAAGGCGACCAGGTCGGCGATGTCCTCCGGCTCGCCGTAGCGGCCCACCGGGATCTCGTTGTCCGCCTGCCACTGGCGGTACTCGGGCGTGTAGTTGCGCAGGATCTGCTCGGAATGGATGCGCCCGGGCGGCACGCAGTTGACCGTGATCCCGTGCTTGCCGACCATGCGCGACAGGCCCTTCGCCCAGCTGTGGATGCCCGCCTTGGCGCAGAAGGCGCCGTTCACGTGGTCGGGCTCGCTCTTGCCGGTGATGTTGATGATGCGGCCCCAGCCGCGCGCGATCATGCCGTCGACCAGCGCATCGGCGATCTGCCGCGGCCGGTGGAAGTTGAGCGTCATCGCTTCCTGCCAGCGGTCCTCCGACACATGCAGGTCGGTGAAGCTGCGCGAGCCGCCGGCGTTGTTCACCAGGATGTCGACGCGGCC
>DATAGN010000272.1:0-3892 GCA_036263715.1 Ramlibacter sp. | reverse complement strand
GTGCAGAAGGTCGCGGCGCTGCCGGGCGTGGCCAAGGCGGTGGAGCGCGAGCGCTTGCAGCTGAATCTGTACAAGGCAACGTGATTCGTAGGTTGGGTTGCGCGAACGCGCACCCCAACGACTGCTGCGCGCGTGTTGGGGTGCGCCCTCGGCGCAACCCAACCTACAGCGATTCGACTGCTTCCGCCGCCGGCGACTCCGCCGCGGCCGCATCGAAACGCACGGTCACCCGCGTCCCCGGCGGCACCTGGCCCGGCCGCGCATCCTCGATCGCGATCACCGCCTGGTGCTGGCGCGCGATCTCCAGCACGATCGGAAGACCCAGCCCCGAGCCGTCGACGTTGGTTCCCAGCGCACGGTAGAACGGCTGGAACACCAGTTCGCGCTCCGACTCGGGAATGCCGGGCCCGGTGTCCTCGACCTGCAGCACCAGCACGCGGCCGAAGGGATCGGCCAGCACGCGCGCGGTGACCACGCCCGGTTGCGGCACCGACGAGGGCGTGTAGTTCACCGCGTTGTCCAGCAGGTTGCGAATCAACTCCTTGAGCAGCGTCGGATTGCCGCGCAGCGTGACGCCCGGCGCACCGGGCTCGGCGCCGTCGTAGCCCAGGTCGATGTGCTTGTCCATCGCGCGGGGCACGGTGTCGCGCACCGCCTCGATGGCGAGTTCGGCCAGGTCGCAGGGCTGGCGCACCAGCGCCTTGCCGCTGCTTTCCGCCCGCGCCAGCGACAGCAGCTGGTTGACGGTGTGCGTGGCGCGCATGCTGGAGCGGCCGATCTGCTTCAAGGATTGCTTGAGCTGCTCCTCGTCGAACTGCTCGCGCTGCGCCAGGTCCGCTTGCATGCGCAGGCCGGCCAGCGGCGTCTTCAGCTGGTGCGCGGCGTCGGCGAGGAAGCGCTTCTGCGTCGTGATGGAGCTTTTCAGGCGGGTCAGCAAATCGTTGACCGAGGACACGAGCGGCGCCACCTCCAGCGGCACCACCTTTTCATCGAGCGGACTCAGGTCGTCGGGCTTGCGCGCGCGGATGCGCTCCTCCAGCTCCGACAGCGGCTTGATGCCGCGCACCAGCGCCAGCCACACGAGCAGCACGGCCAGCGGCAGGATCACCAGCTGCGGCAGCATCACGCCCTTGATGATCTCGGTGGCGAGTACGGAGCGCTTCTCGCGCGTTTCGGCTACCTGCACCAGCGCCGGCATCGCGCCGGGTGCCTCGATGCGCACCCAGGTGTAGGCCACGCGCACGTCCAGGCCCCGCATCTCGTCGTCACGCAGGCGGGTCTCGCCGGGGATGCTGCCCTCGTCCTCCGGCGGCGCCGGGAAGTCGCGCTCGCCGGCCAGCAACTCGCCGCGCGAACCCAGCACCTGGTAGTACACGTGGTCGGAGTCGTCGGCGCGCAGGATTTCGCGCGCGGGCTGCGGCAGGTTGAAGGACGCGCGGTTGTTCTGCACCGTCACCAGCTGCGCCAGCGCCTGCACGTTGTATTCGAGCGCGCGGTCGAAGGGCTTGCCGGCGATGCTCTGCGCCACCAGCCAGGTGAGCGCCAGGCTCACCGGCCACAGCAGCAGCAGCGGCGTGAGCATCCAGTCGAGGATCTCGCCGAAGAGGGAGCGTTGCTCGCGCTGGAACAGCTTCATGTGGCAGGCCTCATTCCCGCGCAGGCGGGAATCCAGGAAGCGCGCGCAGCGCGCTTCTCGAAGGCGCTGGATCCCCGCCTCCGCGGGGATGACGCAACATCAAGGAATCTTCTCCAGGCAGTAGCCCAGCCCCCGCACCGTCGCGATGCGGATCGGGCCCTTCTCGATCTTCTTGCGCAGGCGGTGGATGTACACCTCGATGGCGTTGTTGCTCACCTCCTCGCCCCACTCGCACAGGCGCTCGACGAGCTGGTCCTTGCTGACCAGGCGGCCGGCGCGCTGCAGCAGCACTTCGAGCAGCCCCAGCTCGCGCGCGGACAGTTCGACCATCTTGCCTTCGATGGTGGCCACCCGCCCCGCCTGGTCGTACACCAGCGGGCCGTGGCGGATGGTGCTGCTGCTCGCGCCCATGCCGCGCCGCGTCAGGGCGCGCACGCGCGCCTCCAGCTCCGACAGCGCGAAGGGCTTGGCCATGTAGTCGTCGGCACCGAGGTCCAGGCCCTTGACGCGCTCCTCGATGCCATCGGCCGCCGTGAGGATCAGCACCGGCAGGCTGGAGCCGCGGGCGCGCAACTGGCGCAGCACCTCCAGGCCGTGCATCTTGGGCAGCCCCAGGTCGAGGATCAGCAGGTCGAATTCGGCGTTGGCCATCAGCGCGGCATCCGCTTCGGTGCCGCTGGCCACGTGGTCGACCGCAGCGCCCGATGCGCGCAGGCTGCGCAGCAGGCCGTCGGCCAGCACCTGGTCGTCTTCGGCGATGAGGATGCGCATGCTTGTCTCCTGGTGGCGGCCTTCGTGGCGGGCGCTTGCGGAAATTGTAGGTTGGGTTGGCGCAGCCACCCCAACGTTCGCGTCGGGGTTCGGCTGCGCGCTCACCCCGACCTACCAAGGCCCGTAGGGCGGGGTGAGCGCGCGCAGCGCCGAACCCCGCCGTTCACGGCAACCCGCCTGCGTAAGCCTCCAGCCCGATCTTCACCACCGTCGCCACATCCTGCCCCACTTCCTCGCGGAACTCGCGCTCCGCCTGCTGCACGGCCTGCCGGAACGCCTGCAGCCAGAGCAAGCCGGTCGGCGTGAACTGCACGACGCGGGCGCGCGCATCGCGCGCATCGGGCTCGCGCGTGACCAGCCCCCAGGCCTCGCATTGGTCCACGAGGTCGCCCATGGCCTGCTTGCTCATGCCGGCTTTCTGCGCCAGGTCGGTCAGGCGCGTGCCCTGCAGTTCCAGGTGGCGCGTGATGTGGATGTGGGCCGCGCTGATCTGCGCGCGGGCGGCCAGGTTCGACAGCGCCAGCGGCACGTCGATGTTGTGCGCCATCAGGTGCAGCACGCGGTCGTCGAAGCGCCGCATCGCGTGGCCGAGCAGGCGGCCCAGGTGGGTGAGGCGCCAGCCGTCTTCGGGAGTGGACATGCGGTCGGAATGGTAAGGCAAACTGACCAAAAAACCTGTTGTCCAGCCGCAGCCTCGCTCGTTACATTACTGGGCATGCATCCAGCCTGTTCGTCGAACCAGTGGATGCCCCAACACCTAACTGATTGATGGCAAAGGAGAAAACGATGGACGCACAAGTCAAGGGCAGCAAGATCGCAGGCGCGGACAGCGAAAAGGCCAAGGCCCTCGCCGCCGCCCTGGCGCAGATCGAGAAGCAGTTCGGCAAGGGCACCATCATGCGCCTCGGCGAGGGTGAGGCCATCGCGGACATCCAGGTCGTGTCCACCGGCTCCCTGGGCCTGGACATCGCGCTGGGCGTCGGCGGCCTGCCGCGCGGCCGCGTGGTCGAAATCTACGGCCCGGAATCGTCGGGCAAGACCACGCTCACGCTGCAGGTGGTGGCAGAGATGCAGCGCCAGGGCGGGCAGTGCGCCTTCGTCGACGCCGAACACGCGCTCGACATCCAGTACGCGCAGAATCTCGGCGTGACCGTGTCGGACCTGCTGATCTCCCAGCCGGACACCGGCGAGCAGGCGCTCGAGATCGTCGACAGCCTGGTGCGCTCCGGCGCGGTCGACCTGATCGTGGTCGACTCGGTGGCGGCGCTGGTGCCCAAGGCCGAAATCGAAGGCGAGATGGGCGACTCGCTGCCCGGCCTGCAGGCCCGCCTGATGTCGCAGGCGCTGCGCAAGCTGACCGCCACGATCAAGAAGACCAACTGCATGGTCATCTTCATCAACCAGATCCGCATGAAGATCGGCGTGATGTTCGGCAGCCCCGAGACCACCACCGGCGGCAACGCGCTGAAGTTCTACGCCTCCGTG
>DATAGN010000271.1:0-2265 GCA_036263715.1 Ramlibacter sp. | reverse complement strand
GTCGCCGGCAGCAGCAGGTCGGCGTAGTCGCACGTGGCCGTGGTGACGAAGGCCTCCTGCACCACCACGAACTCGGCGCGTTCCAGTGCACGGCGCACGGTCGCCTGGTCGGGCATGGACTGCGCCGGGTTCGTGCACGCGATCCACAGCGCGTTGATCTCGCCGTCGGCTGCAGCCTGGAACATCTCCACGGCGGTCTTGCCCGGTTTTTCAGGCACGGACGGCACGCCCCACAGGGCCGCGACCTCGGCGCGATGCTGCGGGTTCGCCAGGTCCCGGTGCGCCGACAGCAGGTTCGCCAGGCCGCCGACCTCGCGCCCGCCCATGGCATTGGGCTGGCCCGTCAGCGAAAACGGACCCGCGCCCGCCCGGCCGATCTGCCCGGTCGCCAGGTGCAGGTTCACCAGCGACGCGTTCTTGGCCGTGCCGTTGCTGGATTGGTTCAGGCCCTGGCAATAGAGGCTGAGGGTGGCCGCCGAAGTCGCGAACCACTTGGCCGCGGTGAACAGGTGTTCCTTGGTGATGCCGCAGGTCTGCGTGACGAGCTCCGGTGTGTACTCGCGCACGGTCGCCTTCAGCGCCTCGAAGCCGCTCGTGTGCGCCGCGATGTACTTCGCGTCGGTCCAGCCTTCCCACAGCATCACGTGCAGCAGGCCGTGGAACAGCATGACGTCGGTGCCGGGCTGGATCGGCAGGAACAGGTCCGCCAGTTCCGCCGTGTCCGTGCGGCGGGGGTCGCACACGATCACCTTCATGTGCGGCCGCGCGGCCCTGGCTTCCTCGATGCGGCGGAACAGCACCGGGTGCGCGAAGGCCGCATTGCTGCCGACGATGAAGATGCACTCGGCATGGTTCACGTCGTGGTAGCAGTTCGGCGGCGCGTCCGCGCCCAGCGTCATCTTGTAGCCGGCCACCGCGCTGCTCATGCAAAGGCGCGAGTTGGTGTCGATGTTGTTGGTGCCCAGCAGTCCCTTGGCCAGCTTGTTGAAGACGTAATAGTCCTCGGTGAGGAGCTGGCCCGAGACGTAGAAGCCCACGGCGTCCGGACCGTGCTCCCGCACGACCTGGTGGAAGCTCTCCGCGGCGAAATCAAGCGCATCGTCCCAGCCGACGCGCACGGGGGGCTGGCCGCGGTGCTCTCGGCGCAGCGGGTGCAGCAGCCGCATGTGCCGCGTGACCTCGGCGCTCGCGGTCAGGTGCAGCGTCGAGCCCTTGGTGCACAGCCGCCCGAAATTTGCGGGGTGGTCCGGGTCGCCCCGCACGCCGGTGATCTGCGTGCCATCGCTTTCGATGACCACGCCGCAGCCGACGCCGCAGTAGGGGCAGGTGGACTTCGTCTCGCGCACCCTCACTCTCCGTGCGGCGCCTGGACGGAGAAGGTGGCGTCGCCCAGCGCGCCGCGTGACGCACACGGGCCGGCTCGCGGCGGCTCGGCATCGAGCGCCAGGGTCGCCAGTTCCACCGGATCCAGCAGCACGCGGCCGTCCTGCACCCGGCAGGAGAAGCGCTGCGTGCAGCCTTCGTCCGGCGCCCTGGCCCCGCCGTCTTCGAGCGAGATCGTCCAGTTGTGCAGCGGACAGGCCACGCTGGTGCCGAACACGATGCCTTGCGACAGCGGGCCACCCTTGTGCGGGCAGCGATCCAGCAGCGCGAACACCTGGTCGGCGTCGTTGCGGAACAGCGCCACGTCCATGCCGCGCTCGCGCGCCACGCGCCGGGACCCCAGCACCGGGATGTCTTCCACGCGGCAGATCACCTGCCAGTCGTTGGCCTTCATGCCTCTTGCTCCTGCGCCTTGAGCTTGTCGAACTGGCGCGTGTCGACCTGCGCCTTGTCATGTTCGAACCAGGGATCGGGCTCGCCGTCCAGCGAGAACTGCAGGCGTTCCCACAGCGCCTTGCGGCCCTCGTGGTCGTCCAGGATCTTCTTCTTCACGTAGTCCAGGCCGACCCGGTGGATGTAGTGCACCGTTCGTTCGAGGTACCACCCTTCCTCGCGATAGAGCTGCAGGAAGGCGCCGCTGTACTCCAGCACTTCGTCGCCGGTCTTCACCTTGCAGAAGAACTGGCCGGCCTCGGTCTTGATGCCGCCGTTGCCGCCCACGTAGATCTCCCAGCCGGAGTCGACGCCGATGACGCCGACATCCTTGATGCCCGACTCGGCGCAATTGCGCGGGCAACCCGAAACGGCCAGCTTCACCTTGTGCGGCGCGTACATGCGCCACAGCGCGCGCTCGAGGTCCTTGCCCATCTGCGTGGAGTCCTG
>DATAGN010000270.1:0-2506 GCA_036263715.1 Ramlibacter sp. | reverse complement strand
AGCCCCGTGCGCACGCAGACTTCGGACTGCTGCAGCCGCCGCGCGAAGGCCATGGCTTCGTCACGCATCGGGTCGTCCTCGCCGGCAAGCACCAGCGTCGGGGGAAGCCCCGCCAGCCGCTGCGCGTACGCGGGCACGGCGTACGGATGCTCTGCATCTCGCGGGCTGCGCAAGTACTGCCCCCAGCCGTGCGCGAAGCGGCACGCCACCTGCTCTCCCTGCGCCTCGCGCTGCGAGGCAGTGGCGGTGCACGGGTCGAGCATGGGCGCCACGAGCAGCAGGCCGGCCAGGGGCGGTGCCGCGCGATCGCGGGCCATCAAGGCGATGGCCGCAGCCAGGTTGCCGCCCGCCTCCTCGCCCGCGAGGAACACGCGCGCCTTCGCTCCGCCCAGGCGCGCGCGCTGCGCATGCACCCACGTGAGTGCCGCGTACCCGGCTTCCAGCGCGTCCGGGAAGCGGTGGTCGGGGGCGAGCGGGTACGCGATCGACACCACGATGGCGCCCGCTTCGGCGAGCAGCTGCGCCAGGCACGCACCCGCCTCGAGGCCGCCGCCGGTGAACGCGCCGCCGTGCAGGTGCAGCACGATGCGGCCCGCCGCGGCGCGGCGCTCGCCCTGCACGCGCAGGGCCATGGGCGGCTGGCCGGGCAGGACCAGCGCGGCCGGCCAGGGGGTGGAGGCACGATCGGTGGATGGCATGCGGCGGACTATAGGCACTTGGTTCGTGCGGATAAACCGGGTGCGCGCCAGTTCTCTGTTTCCGCTGCGTGAACAATCCACGCACCCACAAGGAGGGAAGAACATGGACCAGATCCAGTCGATGAGGGTGTTCGCGAGGGTGGTGGAGACCGGCAGCTTCACGAGGGCGGCCGAGTCCCTGGACATGCCCAAGGGCTCGGCGACCAAGCTGCTGCAGCAGCTGGAGACCCGGCTGAAGGTGAAGCTGCTCAATCGCACCACGCGGCGCGTCACGGTCACGCCCGATGGCGCGGCCTACTACGAGCGCGCCTCACGGCTGCTCAACGACCTCGACGAGATGGAGGCGGCGATGACGCTCGCGCAGGGCAAGCCAGGCGGGCGGCTGCGCGTGGACGTCGGCTCCTCGATCGCTTCGAACATCATCATCCCGGCGCTGCCGGACTTCTACCGCCGCTACCCCGACATCCAGCTGGACCTCGGCGTGAGCGACCGGCCTGTCGACCTGATCAGCGACAACGTGGACTGCGTGATCCGCGGCGGCGAACTCACCGAGCAGTCGCTGGTGGCGCGGCGCATCGCCAACCTCACGCTCCTGAGCGTGGCCACGCCGGCCTACCTGGCGGCGCACGGGACGCCGCAGCATCCGCTGGAGCTGGAGGACCGGCACACGGTCATCAACTACTTCTCGCCGCGCACGGGGCGGATGTTTGCCAACGTGTTCGAGCGTGACGGCGAGCGCATCGAGGTGGCGGGCCGGCACAAGCTGTCGGTCAACGAAAGCAATGCGTACCTCGCAGCCGCGCTGTCGGGTCTTGGCATCGCGCAGGTCGCCTGCTTCCAGGTCGGCCCGTACCTCGCGAGCGGCGAGCTGGTGGAAATCCTGCCGCAGTGGCGGCACCCGGCGATTCCCCTGCACGTGGTGTACCCGCCCAACCGGCACCTGAGCGCCCGCGTGCGGGCGTTCGTGGAGTGGACCGCCGAACTGTTCTCCAAGCTGATGCAGCAACAGGCGGCGCACGAGCCGCGCGAGATCCGCGAGCTGGAGGCCTTGGCCGCGTAGCCGGGGCGCGGGCTAACGCGAAGCGAGGCGCTCGACCGCCTGCCGGACCGTGTCCTGCAGGATCTTCGCGGCGGGCTCGATCGCATGCACGAGGCCGGCGGCTTCGCCGAACCACACGGCCGTCTGCTCCGGGTCGCCCGCCTCCAAGGCCTGCCTGTAGCGGGGCCCTTCCTCGGCCAGGGCGGCTTTCAGCGCGTCTTCGCGCCCGTGCCAGCGCTCGGTGAAGGCATTGCGGCGGATGCGAGCCGTGAAGCCGGCGGGCCACGGCAGCTCGCGGGCGATGTCGGGGAGGCGCGTGCGCAGCGTGCCGTCGCCATCGGTCTGCACGATCGCCTGGTGGTGTCCCGGTTTCACGAGGGCCTCCGCCGACGCCCACAGGCGCGTTCCCATGAGGACCCCGTCGGCACCGAGCACCAGCGCTGCAGCGAGGCCGCGGCCATCGGCGATGCCGCCGGCGGCCAGCAGCAAGGTATCGGGCGCATGCGCAGCCAACCAGTCCGCCGCTTCCGGCACGAAGGCCAGGGTGCCGCGCGATGCGCCATGGCCGCCGGCCTCGGACCCTTGCGCGACCACGACCCGTGCCCCTGCTGCGACCGCATCGCGCACGTGCGACAGGTCCTGGCACTGGCAGATCAACACGGCGCCGGCGTCGTGGATCGCCTCGGAGAACGGGCGGGGGTCGCCGAAGGACAGCATCACTGCAGCCGGCTTGTGGCGCAGCACGCCCTCCAGCAAGGAGGGCTGGCGA